>NZ_RAWQ01000093.1:0-36683 GCF_003668965.1 Corallococcus sp. AB030 | reverse complement strand
AGCTCCAGCTCCGTCTGCGGCACGCGCTTGCCCTCGTGCTCCGTGGCCACGTCCACGCGGACCAGGCCCACGCCCGCGGCGAAGGTCATCGTGTTCACGAGCGTCGTCTGCCCATCCACCTTGTTGCGGCCCTCCACGCTGACGCAGTTGGAGAACGAACCCGCGGGCACCTTGCAGGCGAAGCCCACCTGCACCAGCTGGTAGCGCTCCGTGGAGGACACGGACACGACGTTGTTCCAGCCGCGCCCGGCCTCCAGCGGGCCACGCAGCAGGTAGCGCTTGGGGTCGCGCAGGCCGAAGGCGTCCACCGTGAGCTGGCCGCCCTGGTTGTCCACGAAGTAGCCGTCCTGCTCCTTGACGATCTCCACCGTGACGGGTTTGTCGTCGCGCCCGTCAATCCGGTACGTCCATGCGTTGCCCACGGCCAGCGGGTAGAACTGGGCGATGGACTCGGGCGAGGGGCGCGTGTCCGACTCGACGCGCTTCGCACAGCCGGAACCGACGAGCGTGGAGGCCAGGAGGGTCAGGCCCCCCACCATCGACAGCGATTGCTTCATCATGCGCTAGGGGTCCGCGTGGCCCTGGCCACGCGCCTCCGCGGTTGCGTGGTTGCGTGATGCGTAGAGCGTGTCCAGCGCCTGCTGCGCGGCGGCCTGGACCGACGGCGTGTCGTGGCCCTGGGCCACCGTGTACAGGTACGCCTCCGCCTCCGGGCCGCCAATCTCGCCCACCGCGAAGACGATTTCCTGCAGGAAGCCCGAGTCGCGGCCGCGCGCCAGGTCGATGAGCGCCGGCACCGCGCTCTTCGCCTTCATCTCCGCCAGCGCGCCAATGGTGCGGCGCACCTGCTCCGCGTCGCTGGTGTCCTTGAGGCGCTCAATCAGGAGCGGCGCGGCGGACGGGTGCTTGCGCTCGGCCAGCGTCCGCAGGGCGAACTCGCGGATGCGCGAATCGGTGGCCTGGAGGTCCGCCACCAGCGCCTCGTCCGTGCGGTCCAGCGCGGAGAGCTGAAGCACCGCGGACTCCGTCACCTGCCGCAGCACGTTCTCCAGTGCGCTGCGCATCGCGGCCCGCCGCCCGTCCGTCGAGTCCACCTCCACCGCCGCCTCGCCCAGGCCCACGACCTCGTAGCGCTGGGGCGTGTTGCCGCCAAAGCGCTCCAGGGAAAGGTTGACGCCCACCTCCGCGAAGCTGTGCGGGTTGCCGTCCTTCAACACCTCGCGGGTGAAGGGCACGTCCAGCGACAGCCGCCAGGGGCGGGCCTTCTTGGGAGACTCGTCGGCCACCAGCTCGAAGCGGCCGGAGGACTCCAGCGCGTCATCGAACAGGTCCCGCACGCCTTCCGGGCCGAAACCCAGGAGAGCGTTGTCCCGCAGGGTGGTCCCGGAGAGCTCCACCGGCGCCACCGGATAGCGCGGGGCCTGCGAGCGGCAGGCCCCGAAAAACAGCACGCAAGAGGTTAGCAGCAGGGCCGGCTTCATGGCCCCCACAGGCTAACACTCCCGCGTCCACCGCACCCGATTCCGTGCGGGGGATCAGCCTTCCTTGTTGCCCTCGGACGAGCCGTCCGTCCCAGGGGCCACCGGCGCCTCGTGCACCTCGCGGACTTCCGCGGGCTGCGAGGACGCTTCGGAGGGAGCCTCTTCCGGAGGCAGCGCCTGCGCGGCGACCGGGGTCACCGCATCGGACGCATCACTCGCGGCTTCGGCCCGGGCCCGCGCGGCTTCGTCGGACTCCGGAGAAGCCTGCACCGCTTCGCCCGCCTGCCAGGCGTTGCCCACGACGGGCGGCGTGGCGGCGGCCTCCCCGTTCGCGGGGCTGACCTCCCTCATCACGGGCAGTGCCTCGCCCGCGAGCGCGACCGACTCACCGGTGACGCTGCCACCCGGAGACGGCGCGGCGATGCCACCCGAGGACTCAGTGCCCTCACCGGCGGCGACCGCTGCCACCGTGGTGGCATCGGACTGATCCGCGCTGGAGGCCTCACCGGCGGGAGCGCCGGCTTCACCCGCGGGCGTGCCCTCCGCTCCGCGCGTGCCACGGCCGCGACGGCCCCGGCGACGACGGCGGCGGCGCTTGCGCTCGGAGGCGCTGCCCTCGGCGGCACCGGCCTCGGCGCCCTCCTTGCCTCCACCCACGAAGGCGCTGGCGGCCTCCAGGTCCTCGTCCTCACCCTCGTCGTCGCCCTCCTCGGACTCGTCCTCTTCCGACGCGGGCGTGAACCCCGCGGCGGCCGGCGGCGCGGGGGCCACCGGAGAGGCCTTGGCCTCGGAGCCCTCGGCACCGGTCTGGGCAGAGTCGCGGGCCTCGGCCCGTTCGCGCTGACGGTCGCGGCGGCGCTCGGAACGGTCGCTCCGCTCGGGACGCTCCGCGCGCTCCGGCTTTTCGGTGGTGGCGGCGACCTCGGCCTCGCCAGCGCCCTCGCCCTCCTCGCGGGCCTGCTTCTCGCTCTTGCGCTCCTCGCGGCGGCGCTGGGCCTCCTCGGCGTCCAGCTTCGCGGCCTCGAAGAAGCGCTCGTCGATGTCGTACAGCTCCACCTGGGTGACGGTGACGGCCGTCTTCGCCTCCAGGAACTTCTCACCCAGGGCGTCTCCGCACCACAGCATCACCAGCGAGCCAGTGGCCTGCGCTTCCGAGCGCGCGTCGCCGCGCACCTCGCCCGCGCTCACCAGCAGGCCCACCTGCGCCGAGTAGTGGCCCAGGTCGCGCCGCAGCTCCTGCACCGTCTTGCGATCGATGCCCGGCATGCCCTTGAGCATGCGGACCGCGTAGCGCAGCTCCACGCTGCCCTCGCGCTTGCGCGCGGTGAGCAGGGGGCCTTCCTTGGAGCGCTTGGCGACCTTCAGCTCGCGGAAGCCCAGCCCGTGCATCATCTTCACCACGGACTTCTCGAAGGTGCCCACGTCCGCGTCGCCCAGGCGCTTGCGCAGCCCGCGAGCCACCGCCCGGCGCGCGTCCTTGAGGGCCGTGCGCGCGGTGGTGATGAGGGCCTCGTCCACCAGGGGCTCCCCGGCGGCGGCGGGCTTGCCCAGCACCGGGCGGCCCCCCTCCAGCGGGATGCCCAGGGCCTGCGCGAAGGCGGCCTGGAGCTCCAGGGGCGGCGCCTCGCTCGGCGCGCCCGCGCGCTCCAGGGACACCTCTCCGGTCTCCTGGTTGAAGGCGTACTGGGGCCGGCGGCCCGCGTCGATGCGGCGCTGGTTGTCCTCCAGCAGGGCGGTGAGCACCGCCTCCACCGTGGTCTCCTCGGCGCACAGCTCCTTGGCCTTGGCGCGCTCGATGAGCTGATCCGTGCGCAGTCCGGCTTCCGCCTCGCTGAGGATCTCGAACACCACCTCCGGCAGTGGCGGGAAGCGCTTGCGGCGTCCACCCCGCTCCTCTTCACCCTCGTCACGGCGGCGCTTGCGCTCCGTGCCACGACCCGACGCGCGGACGTTGTCCGTGCGGGGCTCCGGGTGACGCTCCACCGGCCGCAACGGAGGCAACTCCTCCTCCGGATGCGGCTCCATCACGCCCGTCTGTGCAAGTGCCTCGACGTCCTCGGAGAGCGACCAGTCCGTCAGCGCGAAGGTATCCTTCGCGGTGACAATCACCTTTCGATCCCGCGTCCGTCGCGCCATCGCGGCCAGTCGCGACAGCATCGTCACTTCCGGCGTCTTACCGATGTGGGACAGCAGGCTCAGCTGGATGGACTTCTCCGTGATCTCAAGGAAATGCAGGGGGCGACCTTCGCTCTCCAGTACACGGAGCGCGGCCTCGTAAAATGTCATCGAGTATTCCCCAAGAATTCCGAACGGTTACAAAAATGTAGGTCCGTATGGGCGGCGGATGCTAGCCATCGCTAAACTGGCTTGTCAACGAACGTCAATGACCCGTCTTCGCATCGGCCACCATTGGAAGCGCGAACCGTCGGCTTCCCCGCTCGATTCCATCGCGCTGGAGCTCGACGGCGTGAACCTGCTGTCCGGGGCGGTGGAGGAGCCCCTGACGGAGGTCGTCCCCGCTCTGGTGGAGGCGGTCGCGGCCCTGCACGCGGGGAGGCGGCGGCTGGCGCAGGTTTCGCTGACGGAGGCGCACCTGGAGTTGGTGTTGCGGCGCGTCGGGCCGGACATCGAACTTTCGGTGGCGAGTCTCGCCCGCCCCGCCCATTTGCTGCGCCCGCCCATCCGGGTGGACGCCGAGGAGCTGACGAAGGCCACCCGCCAGAGCGGCCAGAGATTCCTCCAGGACGTGACGAAGCTCGCGCCCAAGGCCCTGTCCGCCACGGCCGCCCGGAAGCTGGGCGAGGCGCTCCAGGGCCTGGGCAAGGCCGCCCCGCATGCGGAAGAAAAGCCCGTTCCCCCCACCCCGCTGCGGATTGAGCCCGTCTCCGTGCCGGGCTTCGGCTTCGAGCTGAAGGACATCTCCCCCGCCTCGCGCGAGGCGCCGTCGAAGGGCCCCTCCGGGGCGCTGGCGCCGCTCCTGGGCGCGGGTGAGGTGTGGCTGGCGCTGCCGGGACGGCCGCAGGCGTGGCGTGCGCCGGGGCCGCCGTTCCTCACGGTGCTGGAGCTGTCCCGGCAGGCCGTGGAGCTGGCGCGGGCGGTGGAGCTGGGCGAGGCCCGCTTCGAGTTCGAGCCCGCGGGCGTGCGTCCCCGCCTGACGCTGGACCTGCCCGGACGGCGGGCGAAGCTGGGGCCCACCGGCACGTGGTTCGAGCTGGAGCCCGAGGCGCTGCTGTCCGCCCTCTTCCAGTTGGGGGAGGCGCTGGGACTGGCGTTCGCGGAGGCGCACCGGGTCCAGGTCTCCAACCCGTACCTGGTGGAGGTGGCGGAGCGTTGCCGCGAGGGGCTGTCCCACCTGCGAGGTGCGCACAAGCCGCCCGAAGCCGAGGGCGAGGCCCGCGAGCGCAAGAGTCCCCCGGCGCGCGGCGAGTCCCGTCCCCTGAAGGTGCCTGGGAAGCTGCGGCGCCTGCGCTTCGAGAAGCTGTGGGAGCAGCGCGGGCTGGAGGAGCCGGAGGAGGCGCGGCTGCTCCTGGGCCGGCACGGGCCGGTGTACTGCGCGCCGGGGCTGGCCGGCGCGTTCTCACGCAAGGACGGCGCGCTGCTGTGGCGGCGGGCCGCGTCGCTGGGCGTGGCGGCGTCCGCGGATGGCCACGCGGTGGCGGCGGACGACACGCGCGTGTACGGCTTCACCGGCCGGGGCTCGGGCGCGCGGTGGCTGCACGACCATGACGGCATCCCGCTGGGGCCGCTGCTGCTGCGCCAGGACGGGCTGCTGCTGACGCTGTCGGAGGACCGCACGGCGGTGGCCTTCGCGGAGGCCACGGGCCGCGAGGTGTGGCGCCTGGCCCCTCCTCGCACGCAGCGCGGGTGGATGGCCACGCAGGGACACCGGGCGCTCCTGTCCACGGACTCGGGCTACCTGTACGGCCTGGACCTGGAGGACGGTCAGGTGCGCTACCGGCTGCGCTCGCCCCTGCCCTTCCATGGGCCTCCGGTGGCGTGGGGCCGGCGCTTCCTGGCGCTCCTGGGGCGCGGCTCGCATCACGCGCTGCTGCTGGCGGACGCGCACACCGGCGAAACGCAGTGGACGTTCGAACCGGACCTCATCCTTCCCTCCACGCCGCTGCCGGTGGGCCAGCGGGTGCTCCTGGCCGGGATGCGCGACCAGGACGGGTTCCTGGTGTGCCTGGACGCGCGTGGACGCAAGGTCTGGGAGCGCGCGCTGCACCTGGGCCCGGGGCCCTATGCGCTGGCGCCGCTGCCTCGCGCGGTGGTGGTGACGAGCGCGTCCGGGGCGGCCGCTCGCGTGGCCTTGTCCGGGCAGGTGGACTGGCGGGTGGGGGCGGCCGGCGAGCCGCTGATCACCGCGCTGCCGGCGCGCACCGCCCGCGACGTGACGCTCATCGCGGGAGAGGTGGTGCGCGCGGTGGATCCTCGCGGCGGTCAGGTGCTCGCGGAGGTGCGCGCGGGGGTGGGGCTCGTCGCGCTCCAGGCCGACGTGCGCCTCAACCTGTACTTCCTGGACGACGCCGGCACGCTGTCCGCGTACCGGCTGGGGTCGCACTTCGCCGTCGTGAAGTGACGAAGTGCGGCCTGTCCGTGACTCGCCCTGAACCTGAAACGAAGGGCTACTCGCCCTTCTTCGCCGAGGCCTTGGCCGGGTCGATGTCCTCCTCCGGCCGCTCCTCCTGCGTGGCGCCTTCCCAAGTCTCGTTGGCACCCAGCTTCCACTCCGACGGCACGTCCAGCTTCCACGCGTAGGTGGCGTTGGCGTTGCCACCGGACGCCGCGTGCGAGGCGACGTTGATGGTCATCTCCAGCTTCGCCACCTCCGCGGGCAGCAGGTCCAGGTCGTAGTGGCCCAGCACCATCTGCGGAGGGAACCCGGCGATGAGGCGCTCGGGGTAGTCGATCTTCATCGACGGGTCGGCGCCGCGCATCTCGCCCAGCAGCTTGCCCTTCGCGTCCGTGAGCTTCCACACCGTGTCGAACGAAGCGCTGGTGACCATCTTCTTCACCTTGCCCTCGTCCTTCTCCACGCGCTGCGCGCCCCAGAGCACCAGCTGCAGGCGGATCTGCGGCTTGCCCATCACCATCACCACGTCGTTGGACACCACGTCCAGGCGCATGCCCTTGTCCGTGGCGGACAACACCGGGCGGTAGCGGCCCTCCCGCAGGGAGTCGAACTGCTTGCGCGCGTACTCGTAGAAGGCCTTGCGGTCTCCCGCGCGGTTGTCCTTCTTTTCGCCCCCCGCCTCCGCGCGCTGATCCAGCTCCGCCAGATAGCTGTCGAACTTCTTGTTTCCGCCAAAGCGGTCCAGGTGCGCGTCGACATCGTCGAAGTAGCCCTTGAAGAAGGACTTCAGCTCGTCCTTGTAGGAAGCCTCATCCGGGTTGGAGCGCATCCAGCCCACGCGCTCCATGTAGACGGACTGGATGCGGCGATAGTCCGCGTCCCGCTCCGCCTCGGTGGCCCGCGCGGAGGCGGTGCGGTGACTCGCCACGGCGGCGACGATCACCAGGGCGATGACAACGATGATTCCGAAGTAGCGCTTCAAGCGACAGGCTCCTGTGCGTTCGGGCAGGCAATGATATGAGCCGCATCATCGTGCCCCAGGCCGAGGGAATCCAACTGTTCACCGTGCCCCTTCCTCTGGAGGAAGGGGACCTGCTGGGAAGCCCCCAGATTGCCTGGCAGGCCTACGGGAAACCGTCGGATGGCAAAGCGGTGGTGGTGCTGCACGACCTGTCCCATTCCCACCAGGCGTTGAGCACGGAAGTGAACGGTGCGTACCAACCTTCGGGCTGGGGGCGGGAGCTGATCGGTCCGGGCAAGGCGCTGGATCCGGACGTGACGCCAGTCATCGTGCCCAACCTCCTGGGCAGCCCGTTCGGTTCCACGTCGCCGCTGACGCCGGATCCGCACAGCGGGAGGCCCTGGGGCGCGGCCCTGCCGCCGCTCACCGTGCTGGACATGGCGCGCGGCGTGTCCGCGCTGCTGCGGGCCCTGGGGCTCACGCGCGTCCGGGCGGTGGTGGGGATTGGCCTGGGCGGGCTGGTGGCGCTGCGGCTGGCCGCGCTGTTCCCGGAGCTGGCGGACGGCGTGGTGGTGCTGGGCGCGGCGCGGGCGCTGCCGGAAGGGCTGCGCGAGAAGCTGGGCCTCACGTCGCAGGTGCTGCGCATGGCGCCTGACAACGAGGACACCCCGCCCCTGCGCGAGCGCGCCCCGAACCGGACGCTGGCGCGGCTTCGCATGGACTACCTCAAGCTGCTCTACGGCCGCGACCACCTGGGCAGCGCGTATCCGGACAGCGCGGCGGCGCTGGCGGCGCTGGAGGCGGAGGCCGCGTCATTCGCGGACACGTTCGATCCGCTCGCGTGGTCGATGCTCTGCTCCGCGTACGCGGGCTGCGACCTGACGGAGACGTTCTCGAAGATCCACGCGCGGGTGCTGCTGCTCGCGGGCGCGACGGACGCGCTGGCTCCGGCGGGCCGCGTGCGGGACACCTACCACCAGCTGACGGCGGCGGGGGTGCAGGCGCGGTTCGTGGAGCTGCAGGGGCCTGGAGACCACGGCACCCTGCTGTCGGACGCGCACCGGCTGAAGGGGCCGGTGCAGGACTTCCTGCGCTGGCTGCGCGGCTAGCTAGCGCTGCGACTGGTGCTGCGAGGCGAGCCGCGCCCGGAGCGCGCCCACGAGCATCCCGATGGCGATGTCGTTGTTGCCGCCGTGCGGGATGATGATGTCCGCGTGGTGCTTGGACGGCTCCACGAAGCCCATGTGCATGGGGCGCACGTGGCGCAGGTACTGGCCCACCACGTGGTCGAAGTCGCGGCCGCGGTCCTTGATGTCGCGGGTGAGGCGGCGAAGGATGCGCAGGTCGTCGTCCGCGTCGACGTAGATCTTCACGTCCATCTCGTCGCGCACTTCCTTCATGTGCAGCACGAGGATGCCCTCGATGAGGACGATGTCCCCGGGGTCCACGCGGTGCGTGTGCGGCTGACGGCCGGACGTGACGAAGTCGTAGACGGGCTTCTGGATGGCCTGGCCCTGCTTGAGCGCACGCAGGTGACTGACCAGCAGCTCCGTGTCGAACGCGTCGGGATGGTCGAAGTTCACCTCCCGCCGGTCCACCAGGGACATGTCCTTCAGGTCCCGGTAGTACGAATCCTGATCAATGAAGGCGACCCGGCAGTCGGCGAGAGCCTCACGCACCTTGCGGGCCACCGTGGTCTTGCCGGACGCGGTGCCGCCTGCGATGCCAACGACGAGGGGTGACGACATGCGGCGGGCACTACCCCACCAGACAGGTGGGCGCAAGGATCCGTTGACCGGCCGACATGTGTCCGCCCTTATGCCCGCCGCAAGAGCCCGCGTGCCTGCCCTTCCGCGAGCAGCCATCCGGGCAGGGCCTCCACCGGAAGCGGCCCATCCGCGAGCCCCTGGAGCCCCGCGGCTACCTCCGGGGGCAGCGTCAGGACCTCGAAGCCGATGGCCTTGCGGCGGATGGCGAAGCGCCACGGGCCCGGACCCGGCCGGGCCGCCACCTGCGCCAGCGCCTCCAGGCCGGACACCTCCAGCGCCCCGCAGGCCCACGCACGGCCGGTGAGATGCCGCCGCAACGCCCGTGTGGAGAACACCAGCTCCGTCAGGTCGGCGGGGAAGGAGCCCAGGCGGACGTCCTCGGTCAGCGCCACCTGGCCCGGGGCTGGGGCGGGCGGCGTCTGGAGGAAGGCGTGCGGCAGCATCATCTCCAGGGACAGCGCGGCGGCCACGCCGTCCGACGGTGCGGCCATCACGCGCTTGCGCGCCCAGGACGCGAACGCGTGGGACAGGGACTTGCCCAGCCCATCGAAGAGGCCTCGGTACTCTCGCGAGCGGGTGAAGGACTCCAGCCCCTCGGGCGTCGCCGCGAGCAGCAGGCGCGTGAGGGGCCAGTCCTTGTCCAGTTGCTCCGCCACCACCGCCAGTCGGAAGTCCCGGTCCGCGCGCGTGCCCTCGGGGTCCTCGTCCTCCGTGGCCGGCGTGACGCCGTGGCCCGCGTCGAACAGCGCCCACGGGCGGCTGTCCCCAGTGAGGGCGGGCACGGGCTCGCGCGACGCGGGGATGTCGATGGGAGCGCGGGACTCCTTCGGGACGAGCGCGCGCAGCCGCCGCAGTGACGCGAGCGCCACCTCTGGCGGATGGCCGTCGCCCTCGAAGGTGACGGCGCGCAGGCGCGGGCAGCGCGGGAGCACCTCCGCCAGCAGTTCGAACAGCTCCTCGCGCACGGGCTGCGTGTGGTCATCCACGTAGAAGGTCCGCCCTCCCCTGCGAGTCACCACTCCGCCGGCGATGTGGAGCTCCACGACCTGATCCAACGGGAAGCCATCCAGCCCCGTGCGCAGGGGCAGGCCCGCGGACAGCTGGTGGCTGAAGAGGTGGCCCAGGTCCAGGAGCAGCGGCAGGCCCGTGCGCGCGTGCAGCTTCGCCATGAAGTCCAGCGCGTGCAGTCCGCCGCGCGTGGCGAGCACGGCGGGGTTTTCAATCACCAGCGGGACGCTCAAGCCCGCCTGGATGTGGAGCGCGTGCGCCGCGCTGTCCCGCACGCCCGCGTCGTTGAACGGCGGCGTGACGTAGAGGTAGCCCGGGAAGGGCTGGCCGCCCGCGTGCCACCAGCCCACGTCGTTGCCCACCCACGGACTGCCCACCGCGCGCGCGTGCGCGTCCAGCTCCGCGAGCGCCGACGCGGGCTCCAGCTCCGGGCCCCACAGGTTCAGGTGCACCGGATGGAAGAGGACCGGCACGTCCGAGCGGCGGCGCCACATCTCCGGGAAGAGCGTGGCCTGGGCCCTCGCCTCCTCCAGCGCGATGGGCGCGCTGTACTCCACGAAGTCGAAGAGACCAGGCGAGGCGTCAAGCAACCGGTACGGATGCGGCACGTCCGAGGCGCTCAGGTTGCTGCTCAGCCCCAGCCCCATCCAGGGCAGTGACCACGAATCCGATGCAGGGCGCGTCATGGGCACACCCTAACCAGCCCGGCTCCGGGTGGCGCTAGCCTTGTGTGGCCGGCCGATCCAGGCGCACGTCCTGGACCGTCAGCACCCTGCCGTCCGCGGCGCGCACCTCCAGCGGCTTCACCGGCTGCCCGTGCGCCTTGTCGAGCACTCGAGTCCGGGGCTCTCCCGCCTCGAAGCAGTGCTGCTGCCCCCACTGACCCAGCGCGACCAGGATGGGAAAGAGGCTCCGCCCCTTCTCCGTCAGCACGTACTCCTGCCAGGCGCTGCCGTCGGACGCCGGCTGGGTTTCGAGGATGCCGTGGTCCACCAGGTGCTTCAGTCGCTGGGCCAGGATGTTCTTCGCCACGCCCAGGCTCTTCTGGAACTCGCCGAAGCGGCGCAGGCCGTACTGCGCATCGCGCACGATGAGCAGCGACCACCAGTCCCCGATGACGTCCAGGGACCGGGCCACCGGGCACACCGCCCCTTCCATGCTCGTCCGCTTCACCACCGCCTCCTTCCAGAGGGTCGCTCCACAACTGGTTGCATAACGAAACCGGGGCTTTTATTCATCCGGCAATTGGTTTCATCATGAAACCACTCACACCGGAGGCAGTCAGATGCGGCTCAAGGGAAAGACGGCGCTGATCACGGGCGGTAACAGTGGCATCGGGCTGGCGACGGCGCGGCTGTTCGTGGCGGAGGGGGCGCGGGTGGCCATCACCGGGCGCAACCGGGAGACGCTGGACGCGGCGGTGAAGGAGCTGGGCGCGAACGTGCTGGCGGTGCAGGCGGACGCCACGGATCCGGCCGCGCTGGAGCATGCGGTGGCGGCGACGGTGGAGCGCTTTGGCGGGCTGGACATCGTGTTCGCCAACGCGGGTGTCGCGGCGCAGACGCCCGTGGGCAAGACGTCGCAGGAAGCGTTCACGTCCGTGCTCCAGACCAACGTCACCGGCGTGTTCTTCACGGTGCAGGCCGCGGCGGCGCACCTGAAGCCCGGCGCGTCGATCATCCTCACCAGCTCGGTGCACAGCGAGCTGGGGATGCCCGGGTACTCCGCCTATGCCGCGAGCAAGGGCGCGCTGAAGGCGATGGGAAGCGTGCTGGCGGCGGAGCTCGCCCCCAAGGGCATCCGCGTCAACGTCGTGTCTCCTGGCGCGACGAACACGCCCATCTGGGAGAAGAACGCACCCACGCCGGAGGCCTTCGCGAAGATGGAGCGCGGCATGTCCGCCACCATTCCCATGGGGCGCATGGGCAGGCCGGAGGAGATCGCGCGGACGGTGCTCTTCCTCGCATCCGACGATGCGTCCTACGTGAGCGGGCAGGATCTGTTCGTTGACGGTGGCGTCAACGGCGCGGCGCTGGGTGCGCCCTTGTTCCGCACGCCCGAGCGGGTCTGATACGGGCGACGGTCCTCTATCCCGGAGCTGCTCTCGATGACCTCCTCCCTCAAGCCCACCGCGGTCGTGGTGGGCGTTGGCGCTGAACAGGGCCTGGGCGCGGCCCTGTGCCGGAAGTTCGCCTCGGAAGGCCACCACGTGCTCGTCGCGGGGCGCACGCGGGAGAAGTTGGACCGGGTGGTCGCGGGACTCACGGCCTCCGGTGGCAGTGGCGAGGCGGCGGTCGCGGACGCGACGCGGGAGGCGGACGTCGCGCGGCTGTTCGACCGGGCCCTGGCTCCGGGAGCGGGCTTCGCCCCCGTGGACCTGGTCGTGTTCAACGCCGGCAACAACCGGCAGGTCCCCTTCCGCGACCTGGACGCCGCGACGTTCGAGGACTTCTGGCGGGTGGGCTGTTTCGGCGGGTTCCTCGTTGGACGCGAGGCGGCCCGGCGGCTGGTGCCCCTGGGCCGGGGCACCGTCATCTTCACCGGCGCATCCGCCAGCCTCCGAGGCCGCGCGGGCTTCACGCACTTCGCCGCCGCGAAGGCGGGCCTGCGGATGATCTCCCAGGGCATGGCGCGCGAGTTCGGTCCGCAGGGCCTGCACGTGGCCCACGTGCTCATCGACGGCGGCATCGATGGTGAACGCCTGCACACGCTGGCCCCGGAGCGGGTGAAGGCGCTGGGCGAGGACGGGCTGCTCCACATCGACGCCATCGCGGAGACGTACTGGCAGCTGCACCGGCAGCACCGTTCCGCGTGGACCCAGGAAGTGGACCTGCGGCCGTTCAAGGAGTCGTTCTAGGGCCTCAGCTTTCTGAAGACGCCTCAGCTTTCCGAGCACACGGACACGCTCGCGGGATGGTGGCTCCCAGAGGGAGCACTGCGATGGCATCGCAGTTGCTCTGCTCGCGGGACACCTCGTCCCACGGGAGCAGGCATCCATGAACACGAACCGATTGCGGCATCTCTTCTCTCGCGCGCTGCGGGCCTCGCTCGCGACGCCACTGGTGCTGGCGGGCTGTGGCACCGGCGGCACGGACCTGCGGGGCTACTCGGCCATCGAGTGCACCCCGCTGGGCGATCCCGCCATCAATGACCTGAGCATCCAACCCGCGGTGGACTTCGTCGAGTCGCGCGTCCTCTCAGGCTACGGCCGCGAGGGCCCGGTGGGCTACGAGACCCGAGCCTCCACCGGAGAGGCGTGCGCGAGCGCCACCGACGTGTCCGCTTGTCAGACAGCCTTGGCCGAGGCGAGCTCCAGCGACGGCTTCACCGGCAACTGCATCCAGCTCTGCTCGAGGTACTTCCTGGCGACGACGCGAGGCGATGAGGTGAAGACCTGGGCGTCGCTGCAAGAGCTCCAGACCCTGCTGGGCGCGGTCGACACCGCGCAGGAAGCGGCGCTCCTCACCTTCGCCGCGGGCTACCGGCTGAGCTGCGAAACGCTGGAGCAGGGAGCGGTGAAGCGGAATCCGGGCGGGGGCTTCAACGTGGTGGCCACGAAGGGCGACGCCTGCGGCGAGGGCTCGAACCTGATGCAGTACGTGGTCAGGGTGTCCGCCAACGGCGAGCTCCGCGAGGTGGAGGATCACGTGCTGCAGAAGGGCTCTGGCCCATGCTCCGTGGGCCGCCGGCCCGTGGGGCTGGAGGGCACGGTCGCGGGAGGTTGCGAGGACGCGCTCGGGCACCACTTCGCGCAGACCGCGCACCTGGAGGCCGCGTCCATCCACGCCTTCTTGAGGCTGCGTGAGGAGCTGGCCCTGCATGGCGCGGAGGCAGCACTCCAGGAGGCGGTGCTCGCGAGCGCGGTGGATGAAGTCATGCACACGGAGATGACGGGACGGCTCGCGCGCCGTTACGGGGCCACGCCACCGCCGCCCGCCGTCGCGGCCGTGCCCCTGCGCCCGTTGAGCGAGGTGGCGTTGGACAACGCCGTGGAGGGGTGCGTGCGCGAGACCTACGGCGCGCTGGTGGCCCATCACCAGGCGCTGCATGCGCGCGACGCGGAGGTGCGCGAGGCCATGGTCCGCATCGCCGAGGATGAGACGCGGCACGCGGGCCTGTCGTGGGACATCGACCGGTGGGCGCGCTCGCGTCTGTCCGCGCCGGACCAGTCAGCGCTGCGCGAGGCCCAGAAGCGCGCCGTGGCCCTGCTGCGCGCGGAGGTCGCGATGCCGCTCGATTCAGCGCTCGTCACGGAGGCGGGGCTGCCCACGCCCGAGGCCGCGCTGGCGCTGCTCGACACGCTGGAGCAGGAGCTCTGGGCCTGATCAGGTCGTCGGCTTGTTCCGGGTCGCGGCTTCGCGCGCGGCCTGGAGCGTGTCGTCCACCGCGGACTCCACCGCGTCGCTGACCAACTCCGGCGCGGAGGTGCGCCAGCGCTCCAGCGCCGCCTCGTGCATCGCCTCCGGATCCTGGAGCTTCTCGTCCGTCTCCGGAGCCACGTCCGCGATGCAGTCCGGGCACACGCCTTCGAGCGCGCGCGACCACACCTCCAGGTGCGTGGTGATGAGCACGCCCTCCATGGCCAGGGCCTCGCGCAGTCCCCTCCGACCCGCGCCGCGCATCTGCGTGCCATGCACGCGGTCCAGCATCGTGCGCATCCAGGCGGCCACCGCCTCGGGTTTCGGACACGTCTGCCTGCCGCATACCCGGCAGGTCGTCTGCCAGGACTGCCCTTCCATTGGAGTCATCGCGACCCACTCCTCGCACCCGGTTTGCGGACTCGCTTTAGCAAGGCCCCTCCTCTCACGCACGTAGACGTGAGCGTCTATGAATGCGGAGAATCCTACTTCCTGGACCCTTCTGGAGCCGCCTCATGTCCCGAGCCGAGATCGACGAATCGCATGCGCAGTTCCGTGGAGCCTGGAGGCTCATGACGCTGGGGCTACCCCGTGGAGAGGTCGTGGAGCGTGCGGACGTGTTCATCACCGCGGGTCACGTGACGTGGTCGCTGATGAACATGTCGTTCCTCAACCGGCCGGCGGAGACGGAGGCGGAGCTGATGCGCGCGGTGGACTCGGCCGCTAGCTACTTCGCGCAGGGACCGCACGGGTGGGCCTTCACGCTGACGCCG
This sequence comes from Corallococcus sp. AB030, assembly GCF_003668965.1. Lineage (NCBI taxonomy): Bacteria > Pseudomonadati > Myxococcota > Myxococcia > Myxococcales > Myxococcaceae > Corallococcus > Corallococcus sp. AB030. The sequence continues at coordinate 21,760 of NZ_RAWQ01000093.1, read as the reverse complement.
GAGTGGCTGGCGCCGGGGCTGCGGGAGCAGGCGGACGCGCTGCTCGCCACGCGAGGGCTCAAGCCGGGGATGACCACGTCGGGAATGGTGGCGGACCGGATGCTGGAGCCGGTGCGGCCCCTGCCGCCGCTCGACCTCCGGCCGGTGAACGACACCTGGGGCTACAACGCCGTCGCGGACGTGAACGCCGCGAGCTACGACACACCCCAGGCGCTGGGACGTGAAGCCCTGGCCGCCCCCGGCATCTTCGGCCCCGAGAGCCGGGCCTTCGTCGGCTGCCACGACGGCGCGCCGTCGACGAGCACGGTGGCGCTGCGCGTGGACGGCATCGTCTACATCGCGCTGGTGGCGACGCTCGCGGAGCACCGCCGCAAGAGCGCCGCGGAGACGGTGCTCCGGCGCGCGCTGGAGGAGGCGAAGCACGCGTGGGGGTTGGAGCGAACGGTGCTGCATGCCACGGAGGCCGGCGCGCCCGTCTACCGCCGCATGGGCTACCGGGACGTGGCGCCGTTCGTCTCCTACTTCGCGCCCCCGAAGGGAGCGTGAAGCACCGCGGCGCCGGTTTCCCAGGAAGACCGGTGCCCTGCCGGAACTTGGGAGCTGACCCCGCGCGTCAACAGCGCGAGCCTGCTGCCCAAGGGTCGTCCACTCAACGCAGCATGAGTCCCACTGCGGGGGCTGGGGTTTGGACCGGCGCCGCCGCTGTCTAGCTTGGTCGATCAGCCCCCCACCCCTGGACCCCCACCTTGGCGATTCCCTCTCGCACCGACGTGCGCCGCTCCACCGCCGCGCTCCTCGGCGCGCTCCTCGTCCTGACCTCTGCCTCCGCCCAGGCGCAGTCCGCGCCCACGCCGCTGGAGGACAACCGCACCATCACGCTGGGCTACATCGGCATCGCGTATGAGCTGGGCGGCATCATCGACCCCACGCTGCAACCCGGTGGCACCAGCAGCGTGCGTCCCAACTGGTTCACCTTCGCGCCGCATGCGTCCCAGGCCGGCGGCAAGGGCATGTACAGCGCGGCGCTCGCGCGGCACTTCATCAACACCGCGCGGCTTCAGCCTTCGCTGTCGCTGACGAACGCGCTGGACCGGCTGGGGCTGGACGGCGTGCTGCGCCTGCGGATCCAGGACCTGTCGCTCCAGCTCATCGCGCAGGGCCTGACGGTGGACGCGGCCACGGCCCTCAGTGTGCTGACGAGCGCGCTCAACGCCGGGGCGCTCGCGGACGTGCGCACCCTGCTGACCACCGCGTCGCGCATGGGCACGCTGTACTGGAGCGCTCCGGGCGCGACGCCGCTCGACAAGGTGGAGGCCATCGTCATCACGCTGGAGCGCACGCTCCACGAAGGCAACCTCGCCATCTACAACGACATCGGCGGCTCAGCGCGTCTGTATCTGGACTGGCGCGCCGCCGCCACCGGGCCCATCACGCCCGCGCGCGTGCTCACCGAGTTCACCCTGGTGGACGCCAACAACGTGGAGGCGCAGCAGGCGTATGCCTATGCCATCGCGCACGCGGAGGACTCGCCGCGCCCCACCCGCATGGACCTGATCTTCCCCGGCATGCCCTGGAAGAGCCTGCTCATCGCCGCGTTCGCGCTCTACGAGGACGCCCGGCAAGCGCCCACGCCCGCGCGCCGTGACGCGCTCGTCGCCATGGGTACCAACTTCGTCGCGTGGCGCGAACAGTACGACCAGGCCCAGCCCGTCTTCACGCCCGCGGGTTCGCCCTCCGACGAGGTGTCTCGCGCGGCCGTGCTCCAGATGCTGACGCCCTTCCTGATGACGGACTTCGGCACCGTGCGCTGGACCTACGCGGACTATGCGTATGCCCAGCCGGACCGCGACGGAAACCCGCTCACCTCCCCTCCGTGCGAGTACAGCTGGGCGGACTTCTGGGATCGGTGGAACGGAATCCTCTTCGCGTTCGACAAGGCCTATGCACGGCCCACGGAGTTGTGGGTCATGCCTGAACCCCTCATGGATCCGCTGAGCTGACAGACGGCCCGGACGCCCTGTGCGCTCGCTTGACGGGCGCGGGGGCCGTGCGGGAGCGTGCAAACCCGATGAGTCCCCTCCCCGGTGGTCCGTTCGAACCTGTTCGCCACGCATCCAAGGACGATGCGTCCTCACCGGGCACGGCCGCCGCGCGCGCGCCGCATGACGCGAATCAGCCCCCTGTTCCGGCCGACGAGGCCAGCATGTCCGCGCAGACCCGCTTGCAGGTCCTGCGGGAGATGATGGCCGAGGCGTTCCTGGCGCTCGACGCGCAGGGAATCATCCATGAGCTCAACCACCGTGCCGCGTCGCTGCTGGGCCTGCCGTATGGCACCTGCCAGGGCCTGACGCCGTGGGAAGCGCAGCCGATGCTGGCCGGCACGACGTTGCACGAGCGGCTGCTGGACGCGCTCACCACGCGCGAGCCCGCGCGCTTCCTGTCGGAGCTGCCGTCAGGCGTCTGGCTGGAGCTGTCCGTGCGGCCGGTGGGCGGCGAGACGTGGGTGCTGGCCACGGACATCACCCGCCGTCAGCGCGCGGAGACCGAGGTCGCGCGCACCGAGGAGCGCTTCCGCCAGCTGGGCGAGCGGTTCCAGGTGGCGCTGGAGTCCGCGCAGATGGCGGTCTGGGAGACGAACCTCGTCACCGGGCAGGTGTTCCGCTCGGAGGGGCATGACCGGCTCTACGGCTACCCGCAGCCCCTGGCGGAGTGGACGCACGAGCAGTTCCTGGCGTCGCTGCATCCGGACGACCGTCCCGCGGTGGAAGCGCAGGTGACGGCCATCTTCCACAACGACGTGCTGTCGTACTCCTCTACCTTCCGCACGCACTGGCCGGACAACACCTGGCACTGGCTCATCAGCCGGTCGCGAGTCATCCGCGACGCGAACGGCAAGGTGATGGTGGTGCGCGGGGCCATCCTGGACATCACCGCGCTGAAGGAGACGGAGGAGGCGTTGCACGAGGCGGTGCGCACGCGCGACGACTTCCTGTCGGTGGCGAGCCACGAGCTGCGCACGCCGCTCACGTCGCTGCGCCTGCAGGTGGACCTGTTGCGGCGCATGGCCGAGTCGAAGGGCCACGAACCCCTGGGCTCCGAGAAGGTCACGACGCGGCTGGACGCGGCGGACCGGCAGCTCAAGCGGCTGACGTCGCTGTTGGACAACCTGCTGGACGTGAGCCGCATCCGCACGGGCAAGCTGGACTTCGATCTGGTGAGCGACGACCTGGCGCCGGTGGTGCAGGACCTGGTGGCGCGCTTCGGGGACGAGGCGAAGCAGGCCGGGGTGGAGCTGGACGTGCGCGTGGAGGGCCCCGCGCCGTGCCGGTTCGACCGGCTCAAGCTGGAGCAGGTGCTGAGCAACCTCATTTCCAATGCGCTGAGATACGGCCAGGGCACGCCGGTGCACGTGTCGCTGCGCCATCAGGACGGACAGCTGCGGCTGACCGTGCGGGACGGCGGCCCGGGAGTCCCCGCCGCCGAGCGCGAGCGCATCTTCCAGCGCTTCGCCCAGGTGCAGGGCTCCGCGCGCACGGGAGGCCTGGGACTGGGGCTCTACATCGTGCAGCAGATCGTGGAAGCGCACGGCGGCCGCGTCTGGGTGGAAGAAGCATCCGGCGGCGGCGCGGCGTTCGTGGTGACGCTGCCGGTGGACGGCGCATAGGCGGGCTTCAGGGCTCGAGCGACGCTTCCCCACTGTCGACGGGAAAGCCGAGCCGGAGGGATTGCGTCTCACCTGGCTTCAGGTCCACGGGCACGCGCATTGCCACCGGGCCGAACAAGCCATCGATGGCGAAGAAGGTGTAGCGGCCGGGAGGCAGCTGGCTGAAGGTGAGGTCCCACGGCCAGTCTTGAAACTCCGGCACATCCGGATCGTCCGACGGCCAATCCGTCGCGGCGGGATCGCGGGTGAATGCGGAGCGCTGGAGGGCTCGCAAGCCTCTGAACGTCTTCGGCATGTCCACATGGCCGGGAACGAGGAAGGTCTCCAGCCGTTCGCGTGAATCCGGGAAGTGGACCTGGAGCGCGCCCCCTCCAGTCCTCGGGACGAAGTCCCTGCGTTCGCGTTCGCGTGACGAGAGCGAGACGGGCTGGGGTGAGAAGACCAGCGGTGCGGGCCTTGGCCACGGAGCATCCCGGACCTGCTCCTCCGAAACGTGCACGAAGCACTCTCGGCCCCCTGGAACGCGCAGCACGTAGTGGCCGGCTTCATCCGTCGTGGTGCGGGTGTCGAGCCCGGCCTCGCAACGTGCCCGGACCGTCACGCCCGCGAGCGGAACACGCGCCCCATCCGTCACGTACCCCTGGAGTACCGCGTCCGCGGTCAACCGCAGCTCCACCTGGTCCTCGTGCGCTCCGACCGCGTACAAGGCCGTTCCGCCCTGCTCCTCGTTCACCCGGAGGAACACGGGGCGATGGGGCAGGCCCGCGAGACGGAAGCGCCCGGCCTTGTCCGCGCCATTCCCGCCCCCGGTGAATGCGTCGCGCGGGATCTGCAGGTCGTCGGGCTCCACCAGGTCGATGCGAGCGTAGGGAGCCTGGGTTCGCCCATCTTCGTGGAACACCTGACCCCGAACGATGTGGCCGGGTTCGAGCGTGATGTCAGGGACCGTCCGCTCCTCGTGCGCGTGCCCTTCGAATCGCAGGCGAACCGAGGCCATGTCCGGCGCTCCGATGTAGAGGGTGTAAAGGCGCGAGGTTTCCGTGGCCCAGGCGAAGCGGCCTTCACGATTGGCCACCGTCCAACTGTGGATCCAGTACAGCGACAGGGGCTTCCCAACCGGATCGACGACACGGCCCACCAGACGGCCCGTCGGCTGGAACACCACGGGCCCGCCATTCGGGCCGGAAGGACCTTGTTCCGCGAGGCCCACGAGCTGGTCGATCCCATCCGTGGACCTGAGCTCGAGCTTGTGGGGCCGAGCCAGGGGATGCATCAACTCGAAGCGCCCGTCCGGGCCGGTGCGGGTCGTGCACTCGCCCTTGAGGCCCCTGCCCTCCGGAGACTCGAGCGCCGTGGCCCGAAGCACCAGGCCGGCCAGCGGTTTTCCGTCGGGAGCCACCGCCTGACCTGTCCACGACCCCGCCTTGGCGGCGCCTTCGAAGCTCACGGTGACTTCGGACTGCTGTCCGGGAAGGACTTCGACGTCCACGTCGCGGTCCCACCGGCATCCGGCGGCAGGCTCGTAGCCCGCCGTCACGCGATAGCGCTGCGGCGCGAGTCGCAGGTAGCGCATTCCCTCGGGCGTTTGCTCGGACTCACGCGAAACGTCGAGCCACCGGTCGACGGGATGCAAGAGGTTCGTGGCGTTCGGGACGACGCGTCCCTCGGTGTCCACCACCCGCACGAGCAATGGCGAGCCTCGTCCCATCACGACGGTGAGCTCGGGCTGGGGCGTGATGACCTTCAACCGCCGCCAGGCCCACTTCGGCTTGGTGGAATAGAGCAGGCCCTCGCCAGCGGCCGCGCCCTGGAAGTTGAACCGGCCCTGCGCATCACTGGTGGTTTGCACGACCGGGGCGCCGACGTGGGAAGAGACGAACCGGAGCCGGACGTCGCTCACGGGCTTCCCCTCCGTGTCCACGACGCGTCCGGAGAGTGGCACCGCGCGCGCCAGGGGCAGCTCCATCCGGGGCTTCGGTTCCGGCGCGATCCGGATGTCCGTGCGCGAGGTCGTCACGAAGCCGGGCGCCCGTATCTCCGCGGCGTACCAGCCCGGCTTCAGCGCAACGCGTCCCGTTCCGTGTGCGTCCGTCGTGCCGGGCAGTGCCGTGTCTCGCTTCAAATCCGCGCGCCAGACCTTCACCCGCGCGCCGGGGACAGGTTGCCCCTCCGGGTCCACGACCTGGAACACCCATGTCACTTCATTCGCCGGTCCGGGCGTTTCCAACTCCGGACGCGTGCCCGCGCAAGCGAGCACCACGGCAACGAGCCCCACCCCGCTCCATCGCATGCCCCACAGATTAGCAGGGCGTGACGCTGCCGGTGGAGGGCGCGTCGCCGGGCTTCAGGGCACGAGGAACGTGCCTCCACTCTCGATGGGAAAGCCAGGCTGGAAGGACTGCGTCTCGCCTGGCTTCAGGTCCACGGGCACGCGCAGGACCGCTGTCGCTCCGTCCTGGGGTTCGACGGCGAAGAGCGTGTAGCGCTTGTCCGGCAGATGGCTGAAGGAGAAGTCCTTCTGCCAGTATGCATAGACGGGCATGTCCGGATCATCCGTTCGCCACGGGTTTAGAGCCGGATCGCTGATGAAGGCGGACCGCTGGAGCGCTTTCAGGTCCGCGAATGTCTTCGGCATGCGCGCGTTGCCAGGAACGAGGAACGTCTCCAGCCCATCCCTCACCTTTGGGAAGTGGACCTGGAGTCGCGCACCACCGCTCCTCGAAACGAAGTCCCTGCGTTCGCGCTCCCGAGGTGAGAGGGAAACAGGTTGGGGAGAGAAGACGGGCGGCGTGGGCCGCGGCCACGTGTAGATCCAGCGCCGATCCACCGGAAAGTGCACGAAGCAATCCCTGTCCGCTGGCACTCGGAGCACGTAGTGGCCGGCATCGTCGGTCTTGGTGCTGGCATCGAGCCCGGCCCCGCACCGCACTTCGAGCATCACGCCCGCAAGCGGAACACGCGTTCCATCCGTCACGAAGCCTTCGAGCGTTGCATCCGGCTTCAGCCGGAGCTCCACCCGAGACTCACGAGCCCCAAGCTCATACAGGAGGGTCCCGCCTTCCAGGCGATTCAACCGGAGGTACTGCGGACGCCGTGGCACATGGTCCAAGCGAAAGCGGCCGGCCTCGTCGGGGCGAGCCCCGAAGCGGGAGTTCCAGAGCTTGATGTCCACGTCGGCGGGGTCCACCAGCTCGATCCAGACCTTTGTCACGGGTGTGCGTCCATCCGCCTCGAGCAGCCTGCCCAGCACAGAGTGCCCCGTGTCGAGCTGGATGTCCGGGACCCTTCGCTCCTCATGCGCGCGAGCCTCGACCCGCACGCGCGAGGAGGCCATGTACGCGGCGTCGACACGCAAGGAGTAGGTCCGGGACCGGGTCGGCCCCCGGATGAATCGGCCATCACGGTCGGACTGGCTCTGCCAGTCGACGTCGAAGTAGGTCATGGGTTTCCCATCAGGGCCGAGGACGCGTCCCACCAATGTTCCGGGAGCGTGGAACACCACGGGTTCGTCCTTCGCATTGGAAGGTGCGAGCTCCGCCTCGCCGACCCGCTCATGGGGTTCAGCCGCGTGTCTGAGCTGGAGTCGATGGAGCCCTGCCTGGGGATGCGACAACTCGAAGCGTCCGTCCGGACCGGTCGTGCCCTCACAACCCTCTTCGACCTCCATGCCCTCCGCGGAGGGAGGCGCCGTGGCCCGCAGCTTCATGTTGGCCAGCGGCCACCCGTCGGGTGTCACCGCCCTGCCCGTCCAGGGGCCCGCGCTGGTAGCGCCTTCGAAGCTCACGGTGACTTCGGCCTGCTGTCCGGGGAGGACTTCAACGTCCACGGCGCGGCGCCACCAGCAACGCGGGGCCGGAGCGTAGCTGGCGATCACGCGATAACGCTGCGCTGGGAGCAACTGGTGGATCGTTCCTTCAGGCGTCTGCTCGGACTGATGCCGGATACCAATCGGCCGGTCCAGGGGGGTGATGGAACTATGGGAGTTGGGGATCAGGCGTCCCTCGAGGTCCAGACCCCGCACGAGCAACGACGAGAGCTGTCCCATCACGACAGTGAGTTCCGGCTGGGGCGTGATGACCTTCAACCGTTGCCAGCTCCAACCGTCCTTGTCGGAGTAGAGGAAGCCCTCGCCAGCGGCTGCACCCTGCATGCTGAACTGGCCCGCCTCGCCGCTGATGGCTTCCACGAAGGGAGCGGCGGCGTTGGAGGACGCGAAGCGGATCCGGACGCCCGACACGGGCTTTCCCTCCGCATCCACGACGCGTCCAACGAGGGGCGCCGAGCGCGCCAGGGACAGCTCCATCCGGGGCTTCGAGTCCGGCGCGATCCGGATGTCCTCGCGGAAGGCCGTCACGAAGCCACGCGCCTGCACCTCCGTGCCATACCAGCCCGGCTTCAGAGCAACGCGTCCGGTCCCCTGCGCATCCGTCGAACCGGGCTGCCCATAGGCTGGCGACTGATCCGCGCGCCAGACGTTCACTCGCGCACCGGACACGGGTTGTCCCTCCGGGTCCACGACCCGGAACACCCATGTCACGTCCTTCGCCGGTCCGGGCGTTTCCAACTCCGGACGCGTGCCCGCGCAAGCGAGCACCACGGCAACGAGCCCCACCCAGCTCCATCGCATGGCGTGAAGCATACGCGATGGGTTCGCATCAGCGCATGAACGGCCTTCCGCCTCCGCGACCAGGACGCGCGGACTGGATGACGTGCACGCCGGTCCCGGTCAGCTCCACGGGGATGCGCAGGATCGCGTCCGTTCCCTCCAGCTCGTCCCGGATGAAGAGCGTGTAGTGCCCCAGGGGAAGACGACTGAAGCGGAAGTCCGCCCCCAACATGAAGTGGGGAGCGAAGGACTCGTGCCCGGACTCCGACTCCCATGTGTTCGGCATCGGGTCGGGTCCGAAGCCAGCCCGGAGCAGGTCATCCAGCGCCTCGGGCGAGCGAGGCCAGGGGACGTCTCCCGGAAGCACGAACGCGGTGATGAGCTCGCGAGATGCCTCGACGCTCACCTCCAACGACGCGGGCCCCTCACGGGACTCGAAATCCAACGCCTGCCGTGAGCCGGACGACACACGAAGCCGCGTCGAGGAGAAGGACACCGGAGGCGGCTGGGGCGGAAAAGGCGGCCGGATGTTCAGGGGGCTCCCTTCGGGATGCACGAAGCACTCGCGGTCTCCCGGGATGTTCATGGAGTAGAGGCCCGCCCCGTCGCTCCTGGAGCTCACCGTGAACCCACCTTCGCAGCGGACGTTCAGGCTCACCCCCGCCAGCGGAACCCGCGCTCCATCCGTCACGGAACCGTGCAGTTCCGCATGGGGAACGAGCCGCAACCGCACCGCCGTCTCATTCGGTTCGAGCGCATGGAGCACGGTCCCGTGTTCCTTCGAATCGACGCGCAGGAACTGGAGCCGGCCAGGCACATGCTCGAATTGGAAGCGCCCCTCTGCGTCGGTCATCACCGCCCGCAGGCGACGCGGCGGTCCATGGCCGTCCAGGTCGAACGCCTCCACGAGCTGGACCTCCTGATGGGGCACGCCCGTGCGTCCGTTCCTCGCGAAGACGCGGCCCTGCACGGTGCGGCCCTCGTCGAGCACGACGTCTGGAACCTGGAGCACTTCCCCTTCCCGCCCCTGCGCGCGCACGAGGGCGGGGGCGAATCCCAACACATCGATGACCCACTGATAGGTGTGGGTCAAGTCCACGTATCGCACGTACTCGCCCCGCGGATTGTGTGGGGGGTGTCCGTCGACTTCGAAGAAGCCCACGGGCTGCCCATCCGGGCGCACGACACGACCCTTCAGAGCACCTCCATCCTTGCGAAACACCAGCGCTTCACCCGTCCCCGGCGGCGGTGACCCTTGCGACCTCCATTCGAAGCGCGCGCTGGAATCCGTCATCGAGATGAAGTCGGGATTCTCCAACAGGTGCGGGAGGATGAAGCTCCCGTCACTTGCCGTGCGGAAATCACACTTCCCTCGCAGCCCTGCCTCGGTGGTCGATGTGCTTCCCGTCCACGCCATTCCCTCGCGGTCAGCAACCCCCTGGCCCTTGGACTCCACTGCACGTGCCCGCCAGGGCCCCAGCCCGTGGATCCCCTCGAAGCTGACCGTCGCCTCCGTCCGTGTACCTGGCGCGACCTGGACTTCGATGGAGCGATCCCACCAGCACTCCGGTGAGGGCTCGTAGCGGCCGGTGACGAGGTAGCGTCCTGCGCGAAGCTGCTGGAAGACGACGTCCTCCGGACCCTGCTCCGGGAACCGCTCGAAGGGGCGCCTTTCGTCCATCGCATTGATGTGAGTGGCCACTCCTGGCAACGCCCTGCCCTGGGGGTCCAGCACCCGGACACGCAGCGAACTGAGCCCGCCCATCACCACCGTCAACTCCGGTGCGGGCGCCACGAACTCCAGCCGCGTCGGACTCCAGTCGTACTTCTCCGCACGAAGCGTCACGCTCCCTGCGGGAACGCCGTCGAAGTGGAAGCGCCCTTCCGCATCGCTCTCGGTCGGCTGGACGGACACAGCCTCGTTGGCGAGGCTGAGTCCAAGCCGGGCCCTCGCGACGGGCCGTCCTTCCAGATCCACCACGCGCCCGGCGATTGGCGCCGCGCGCTCCAGCGTCACATCCAGACGCGCCTCTCCGCCAACGGGGACCCGTGCATCCGCGCGGGTCACACTCACGAAGCCCGCCGCCTCCGCCTGGACGACATACCAGCCCGGCATCACCCGGAGCCGGGCCGTCCCCGTCGCATCCGTGGTGCCTGACCTAATGACCAGGCTCCCGCGATCCGCGCGGCGTGCCACCAGCCTCACGCTGGAAACAGGCTGTCCGGCCGGATCCAACGTGCGGATCGTGAACGCCACCTCCTCCATGGGCCAGCGGGTATTCGTCTGCACAGGACGCGGCGCTTCCACGCACGCGAGCACCACGGCCAAGAGCCCCACCCAGCTCCATCGCATGCCCCGCAGGTTAGCAGGGACTGGCGCGGATACGGCGCCGGCATCAATCCATGAGCAGCGCCCCTCCACTCTCCAGGGGGAAGCGGAGCGGAAGGGACTTCGTCTCCTCGCGGGTCAGGTCCACCGGCACGCGCAGGACCGCGAACGCGGTGTCCTGGGGTTCGACGACGAAGAGCGTGAAGCGCTTCCCCGGGAGGTGGCTGAACGTGAAGTTCTTCTGCAGGAATTGATATCCGGGCACGTCCGGATCATCCGAACGCCAGGTGAGTGAAGGCGGGTCGATGCTGAAGGCGGACCGCTGGAGTGCTTTCAGCTCCGCGAAGCTCTTCGGCATGCGCGCATTGCCAGCGACAAGGAACGGCTCCAGTCGTTCACGCGGCTCGGGGAAGTGAACACGGAGCGTGGCGCCAGCACTTCGGGGCACGAAGTCCGTGCGCTCACGCTCACGCGGGGAGAGCACCACGGGCTGGGGCGAAAAGACGAGCGGCGGAGGCCTGGGCCAGGGCGCTCGATCCCGGAGTTGCTCCTCTGAAGCATGCACGAAGCAATCCCGGTCCGCGGGAACGCGGAGCACGTAGTGCCCGGCTTCGTCGGTCTTGGCGCGGGCATCGAGCCCGGCCTCGCAACGCACCTGCACTGTCACCCCCGCGAGAGGAACCCGCGCGCCATCCGTCACGAAGCCATCGAGCGTTCCGTCGGGTTTCAGCGTGAGGTCCACCCGGTCCTCGCCGGGCCCGAGCGCGTACAGGATCGTCCCGGCCTTCTCGTCATTCACCCGAAGGTATTGCCGTCGCCGGGGCACGCGGTCGAACCGGAAGCCGCCGGCCATGTCGGCGGGAAGCGCATGGGGAAAGTACGAACGCCGGATGTCCACATCGTCGGGGTCCACCAGTTCGACCCTGGCTTGGGGCACCGGGGTGAGGCCATCCGCCTCGACGACCCGCCCCACCACGGAGTGCCCGGCGTCGAGCATGATGTCCGGGACCGCCCTCACCTCATGTTCGCGGCCTTCGACACGCACGCGCGTCGGAGCCATGTTCGGAGCACTGGCGATCAGCGAGTAGGTGCGAGACGCCCACAGCTCCCGGCTGAAACGACCTTCGGGTTCGGTAAAGGATGCCCAATCGACGCTGTACTCGGGCACAGGCTTTCCGTCGGGCCCGAGGACCCGTCCCACCAGCGTGCCAGGCGAGCGGAACACCACGGGTCCGCCCTTCATGTCGGAAGGCGCTTGTTCCGCTACGCCCATCAGCCGGTAAGCTGCCTGGGTTCGGAGCTCGAGCTTGTGAGGCCGCGCCAGGGCACCCAACCACTCGAAGCTTCCGTCCGGGGCGGTGAGGGTCTCGCACTCGCCTCCGGGCCCCTTGTCCTCCGGAGCCTTGAGCGCCGTGGCGAGCAGTCGCAGGCCGGCCAGCGGCTTGCCGTCAGGCGTCACCGCCCGGCCCATCCAGGGGCCCGCACGGGCGACATCCTCGAAGCTCACGGTGACATCGGCCTGCTGCCCGGGAAGGACTTCGACGTCCACGCTTCGCATCCACCAGCAACCGGCGTGAGGAACGTAGACAGCCGTCACGCGATAGCGCTGCGCCGCGAGTCGCAGGTGGACGGTCCCCTCGGGCGTTCGCTCTGACTCGTGCGAGAGGTCGACCCCCCGGTCGATGGGGCTCACGAAGCTCGAGGATTTCGGGGCCACGCGTCCGTCGATGCCGAGCACCCGCACGAGCAATGACGAGCGCCGGCCCATCACGACGGTGAGCTCGGGCTGGGGCGTGAGGACCTTCAACCGCTGCCAGCTCCACTCCTCCTTGTCGGAATAGAGCAACCCCTCGCCAGCGCTCACACCCGCGAAGGTGAAGTGGCCCTGCGCATCACTGGTGGTTTCGACGACCGGGGCGGCGACGCTGGAAGAGACAAACCGGAGCCGGACGTCGCTCACGGGCTTCCCCTCCGCATCCACCACCCGTCCGGAGAGAGGCACCGCGTGAGCCAGGGGTAGGTCCATCCGCGGTCTTGAATCCGGCGCGATCCGGATGTCCGTGCGGAATGCCGTCACGAAGCCTCGTGCCTGGACCTCCGCTGCATACCAGCCAGGCTTCAGGAGATGGGCCCCCGCCCCCTGTGCATTCGTCGTCCCAGGCCGCGCGCTGTCTTGCGACAGATCCGCGCGCCAGACCCGCACCCGTGCACCGGATACAGGTTGCCCCTCCGGGTCCACGACCCGGAACATCCACGTCACGTCCTTCGCCGGTCCGGGCGTTTCCAACTCCGGACGCGTGCCCGCGCAAGCGAGCACCACGGCAACGAGCCCCACCCAGCTCCATCGCATGCCCCTCAGGTTAGCAGGGCGTGACGCGGCCGTGGACGGAGTGCATGCGGGCTTCAGGGCACGAGCAGCGTCCCCCCACTGTCGGCGGGAAAGCCGAGCCGGAGGGACTTCATCTCGCCCTGCTTCAGGTCCACGGGCACGCGCAGAACCGACGGTCCAAACTCCCCATCGACGGCGAAGAAGGTGTAGCGGCCGGGCGGCAGGTGGCTGAAGGCGAAGTCCGTGCGCCAGAAGTAAGCCCCCGGCACATCAGGATCCTCCGGCGGCCATTTCCTCGCGGCGGGATCGCTGGTGAATGCGGAGCGCTGGAGGATCCGCATGGCTCCGTACGTCTTCGGCATGTCCACATCGCCGGGAACGAGGAAGGTCTCCAGCTTCTCGCGTGGCTCCGGGAAGTGGACCTGGAGCGCGACCCCACCGTACCTCGGGACGAAGTCCCTGCTTTCGCGCGCGTGTGGCGAGAACGAGACGGGCTGGGGTGAGAAGACCAGCGGCGCGGGCCGGGGCCACTGGGCATCCCGGAGCGGCTCATCCGAAACCTGCACGAAGCACTCGCGGTCCCCCGGAACGCGCAGCACGTAGTGGCCTGCTTCATCCGTCGTGGTGCGGGTGTCGAGCCCGGCCTCGCAGCGCGCCCGGACGGTCACGCCCGCGAGCGGAACGCGCGCCCCATCCGTCACGCCCCCCTGGAGCACCGCGTCCGCGGTCAGCCGCACCTCCACCTGGTCCTCGTGAGCTCCGACCTCGTACAAGGCCGTTCCGCCCTGCTCGTCGGTCACCCGGAGGAACTGGGTGCTTCGGGGCAGCTGTTTGATGTGGAAGCGGCCCGCCTCGTTCGCTTCATTCGCCGCGCGGTGCTCGTCGCGCGGGGTCTCCAGGTCGGCGGGGGCCACCCGCTCGACGCGGGCATGGGGAACCCCTGTCTGCCCATCTTCGTGGAACACCCGGCCCACGACGGTGTGACCGGGTTCGAGCGTGATGTCAGGGAGCGTCAGTTCCTCGCGCGCGCGAGCTTCGACTCCTAGCAGCGCGCCAGGAGGATGGAACACCACGGGCCCGCCATTGGGGCCGGAAGGTGCTTGTTCCGCGACGCCCATCTTCCGGCGAAGCCCATCCATGGACCCGAGTGCGAGCTTGTAGGGCCGAGCCAGGGGATGCCTCAACTCGAAGCGTCCGTCCGGGTCTGTCGTCGTCATGCATTCGCCCATGAGGTCCCCGCCCGCCGGCGTCTTGAGCGCCGTGGCCCGAAGCACCAGGCCAGCCAGCGGTTTCCCGTCGGGAGTCACAGCCCGGCCCGTCCAGACTCCCGCACTGGAGACGCCTTCGAAGCTCACCGTGAATTCAGCCTGCTGTCCGGGAGGGACGTCGACGTCCACGGTGCGGTCCCACCAGCACCCAGACGCAGGAGCGTAGCTGGCCGACACGCGATAGCGCTGCGCCGGGAGTCGCAGGTGGCGCGTTCCCTCAGCCGTTTGCTCGGACGCGTGCGAGATGCCGACATTCCGGTCGATGGGCCTCACGAAGCTACGGGAGTTCGGGACCACGCGGCCCTCGGGGTCGACCACCCGTACGAGCAATGACGAGTGTTGGCCCATCACGATGGTGAGTTCGGGCTGGGGAGTGACGACCTTCAAGCGGTGCCAGCTCCAATCCGCCTTGCTGGCATAGAGCAGGCCCTCGCCCGCGGCCACGCCCTGGAGGGTGAACTGGCCCTGCGTGTCACTGGAGGTTTGCACGAGCGGGGTGGCGACGGTGGAAGAGACAAACCGGAGCCAGACGCTGTTCAGCGGCTTTCCCTCCGTGTCCACCACGCGTCCGGAGAGTGGCACCGCGCGCGCCAGGGCCAGCTCCATCCGCGGCCTCGAATCCGGCGCGATCCGGATGTCCGTGCGGAATGCCGTCACGAAGCCCCGGGCCTGGACCTCCGCGGCATACCGGCCCGGCTTCAGCGCAACACGTCCGGTCCCCTTTGCGTCCGTCATGCCGGGCAGCGCGTTGTCTTGCGACAGCTCCGCGCGCCAGACGTTCACCCGCGCACCGGACACGAGCTGTCCCCCCGGGTCCACGACCCGGAACACCCACGTCACTTCATTCGCCGGTCCGGGCGTTTCCAACTCCGGACGCGTGCCCGCGCAAGCGAGCACCACGGCAACGAGCCCCACCCAGCTCCATCGCATGGCGTGAAGCATACGCGATGGGTTCGCGTCAGCGCGTGTATGGCCTTCCGTCTGCCCGAGCGGGACGCTCGGACCGGATGACGTGCGCGCCGGACTTGGTCAGATTCACGGGCACGCGCAGGACCGAGTCCGCTCCATCGATCTGCTCCCGGATGAAGACCGTGTAGTGCCCCAGGGGAAGATGGCCGAAGTGGAAGAACGCCCCCAACATGAATGAGGGAGTGAAGCCGTCGTCATCGTCTTCCGGCTTGAAACCGGCCCGGATGAGCGCATCCAACGCTTCGAGCGTGCGGGGCCACGGCACGTCTCCTGGCAGCACGAACGCGGTGACGAACTCGCGAGATGCCTTGACGCCCACCTCCAGAGAGGCAGCGCCTTGGCGAGGCGTCGGGTCCAACCTCTGGCGCGAGCCGGGCTCCAGTCGAACCCGCGTCGGTGAGAAGGACGCAGGGGGCGGCAGGTACATCTCCCCGACGCTCAGGTGGCTTCCCGCGGGATGCACCTGGCACTCACGATCCCCCGGGATGTTCACGGAGTAGAGGCCCGCCCAGTCCGTTCCGGCGCTCACCTTGAAATCACCTTCGCAGCGAACCTCCAGGCTCACCCTCGCGAACGGAACCCGTGCGCCGTCCGTCACGGAGCCGTGCAACTCCGCGTTGGGAACGAGTCGCAACCGCACCTCGCTTTCTTCGGGCTTGAGCGCCTGGAGCACGGTCCCGTGTTCCTTCGCGTCCACGCGCAGGTACAGGAGCCGGCCCGCCACATGCTCGAATTGGAAGCGCCCCTCGGCGTCGGTCATCGCCGCCCGCGGGCGATTCGACCGATGCCCGTCCAGGTCGAACGTCTCCACGAGCTGGACCTCTTGATTGGGCACGCCCGTGCGACCGCTTCTCGCGAAGACGCGGCCCTGCACGGTGCGGCCCTCGTCGAGCACGACGTCCGGAACCTGGAGCTCTTCCCCAACCCGCCCCTGCGCGCGCACAAGGGCGGGAGCGAAGCCCAACACGTCGATGACCCACTGATAGGTATGGTTCATCCACACGCCCTGCACGTACTCGCCCCGTTGATTCCCCGGAAAGTATCCGTCGACTTCGAAGTAGCCCACGGGCTGCCCATCCGGGCGCACCACACGGCCCTTCAGAGTCCCGCCCTCCGGAGGAAACACCAGCGCTTCGCCCGCCCCCGCCCCGTTCGCGCCCTTCGACATCCGCGTGGGTGACGGTTTGTCGGAATCCCAGACCACCTGGACCGGAGGCCCGGTCACACGTGAAAGAGCGAAGGATCCATCCGGCTCCACGCGGGCTTCACACCGTCCGCGCAGACCGAGTGCACCCTCTCCGTGCTCCCCCATCCAGGCCATCACCTGTCCACCGCCAAGCGCCCTTCCCTTGTCGTCGACAGCACGCCCGCGCCAGGGCCCGAACCCCTCGACCCCTTCGAAGCTCACCGTCGCTTCCGTCTGCTGCCCCGGAAGCACCTGGACTTCGATGACACGTTCCCACTCGCATCCCACCGAGGGCTCGTATCGACCCGAGACGTGGTAGCGACCGGCGGGAAGGTTCAGGAACAGGATGCCCTCGGGCACCTGGATCGGGCTCTTCGTCATCGGACGCTCGCCTTCCTCCTCGAGTGAGATCGAGACGGAAGGCTCGGCCAGTCGATGCTGTTGGGGATCCAGCACCCGGACCCGCATCTTGCCGAGTCCCCCCATCACCACCGTCAACTCCGGTGCGGGCGCCGCGAGCTTCAGCCGCGTCGGACTCCAAGCGTCCTTCTCCGCGCGAAGCGTCACCGCTCCGGCGGGAACGCCGTCGAAGTGGAAGCGCCCTTCCGCATCGCTCTCGGTCGGCGGGACGGCCACGTCTTCGTTCGCGAAGCGGAGTTCAAGCCGAGCCCCCGCGACGGGCCGTCCTTCCAGGTCCACCACGCGACCGGCGACGGGCGCGGCGCGCTCCAGCGTCACGTCCCAACGAACCTCATCACCGAAAGGAACCCGCGCATCCGTGCGGGTCACGCTCACGAAGCCGGGCGCCTCCGCCTGGAGGACATACCAGCCCGGCATCACCTGAAGCCGCGCCGTGCCGGTCGCATCCGTGGTGCCTCCCCTGGCGACGGAGGACCCGCGATCCGCGCGGCGCGCTACCAGGGAAACACCTGGAACCGGTTGGTTCGCCGCATCCACGACGCGGACGCCCACCGGCACCTCTTCCTGAGGCCAACGCTTCATCACCGGACGCGGCGCCTCCGCGCACGCGAGCACCACGGCCAAGAGCCCCACCCAGCTCCATCGCATGCCCCGCAGGTTAGCAGGCCATCGTGAGGCATGGCTCCGTCAGTGAACGAAGTGCACGCCCCCCACCACGGCGCGCTTCGTCTCGAACCTGTGGACGCCAGGCTCCGTGAGGTTCACGGGGTAGCGGAGCACGAAGACCCCGTTACGGCTTCCGAGCACGAACACCGTGTAGCGCCCCAGAGGCAGCTGGCTGAACCGGGGCTCACCCCAGGCGCGATAGAACCAGTTCTCGACCTGGCGTTCCGGGCGCTGCTCGGCGGGGGCCGAATCCGGTTCGGCAGCGGAGGCTATCAGCGCGTTCATGGCCTCCGCCGTCGACGGCATCGGAACATCCCCTGGCACGAGGATGACCCGATCCCATTCGCCCGCATCCGGAAACAAGACCTGCACGGCAGCGGGGCCCGTGCGCGGCCGCAGCTCCACCCGGACCGTCTCTCCTGGACGGCCACTGTTGAATCGCAGGGGCCAGAAAACGCGCAGCGGGGGCATGGGCCAACCGCCTGGGTCTTTGTATTGATAGACACTCAAGACACACTCGCGCTCCGGGACGACCGACAAGCTGAACCGTCCCTCCGCGTCGGTGACGGGCACCCGGTCGGGATAGACCTCGCACCCCGTCATCAGGCTGAGGC
Organism: Corallococcus sp. AB030; assembly: GCF_003668965.1. Lineage (NCBI taxonomy): Bacteria > Pseudomonadati > Myxococcota > Myxococcia > Myxococcales > Myxococcaceae > Corallococcus > Corallococcus sp. AB030. Next base: position 3,709 of record NZ_RAWQ01000093.1, on the reverse strand, counting down.
CCTGCAAGGGGCGCCCCACTTCATCCACCATCGTGCCAGCCAGCGTGGCCTCCGGACTGAGCCGCATCGTCACCTCCTCCACGTCCGCGCCCAACGGCTGTGAGGCCGTTCCATCTTCTTCCGTCTCCGCATCGAGGATGAACGGCTCGCGCGGCACGTTCTCCAGCACGTCGCGGCCATCGGCATCCACGATCCGGAACGTCTGGAACCAGGCGAACGTCGACTCGCGCCCGGGCAACGGATGCAGGTCCATTCTTCCCTTCGACACGGCCGGCTGCCCGTTCTCCCGCACGAGCCGGACGCGCACGGTGCGGCCTGCTTCCAAACTCACGTCTGGCAGGGCGGTCCGTTCCTCGCGGGGATCCACCCGCATGCGCGTGCTCGCGAGTCCCTCCGCCTCGAAAACCAGGCCCGCGGGCCCAGGACCTTCCAGGGTGTACCGATAGCGCCCCTCCGGATCCTCGTAGGTCTCCGAGTTCACCTTGAAACGGGTCAGGGCCTTTCCATCCGGTCCCAGCACGCGTCCCTCCACGAAGGGACTGGGACGCCGCTCCAGCAACACGTCCTTGGCCTCCGGACCGAACTCGACCTTCACGATCCCGCTGGAGACCTCCACGCGAACAGGTCCCTGCGGCAGGTGTTCCAACGTGAAGCGCCCCTGCGCGTCGGTCCGGGTGGAGTCCTCGCTCGCGAAGGCGTCCTTCTTCGGATCACCCGACGAGGCGCTCAGCCACGCGTCCGCCACGGGCCGTCCGTCGGCGTCGATGACGCGGCCCCGAAGCGGTGCGCGTTCCACCACGCCCTCGAAGCGGAGCGTCAGCTCGCGAGTCTGCCCCGCCACGACCTCCACCTCCGAGGACGTGCTCCACTCCGCGTTCCCACCCAGAGGATGCGTGAACGTCACCCGGTAGCGCCCTGCCTCCAGGCCCCGGTACATCCGGGCGTCCTTCACGTGCTCATCGATCCAGGCGCCCTCCTTCGCCACGGGCTCGAGCGCCTTGACCTCCACCCTTGGCGATCCCACCGGACGTCCCTTCGGATCGAAGGCCGTCACCCGCAGCGTGCCCTGCTCGCGCAGGATGAGTTTCAGCTCCGAGGGTCGCGCGTCGTGCACCCACCGCTCGTCGCTGTAGCCCCTGTGCCGTGCCAGCAACACGCCCGGGCCGGGCCCCATGCCTTCGAACCGGAAGGTTCCGTCCGGGTTCCCCACGAGGTCCAACCGGGGCGCCGTCGTGTCCGCCGGTATCCACGAGAGCGACACGGCCCGAAGGGGCTGACCCGCGCCGTCCACCACGCGCCCGGGGACCGACCTGGAGGAACGGAGCGTCATCGTCACGGTCGCCGGGTGTTCGCGCCCGAGCCGCACGTCCGGATCCACGAAGGTCTGGTAGCCCAAGGCCTCGGCGGTGAAGACGTACCAGCCGGGAGGCACCGTCAGTCCGGTCTTCCCCTGGGCATCCGTCGTGCCCCAGATCACCTCGGGATGATCCGCCATGGCCTCCCGGATCCGGAACTCGATGTGGGGCAGCGGCCTGCCCTCCGCATCCTTCGCCAGCACCGTGAGCAGCGCGGACGCGGGCGCGGCCTCGGTGCGCGCCACCTCGGACACGGACACCGGCTTCTGATTCGACGTGCCCGCGCACGCGAGCATCCCCACCACGAGCCCCACCTGGCTCCATCGCATGCGCACAAGGCTAGCAGGCGCGCATGAACGCCAGACAGGCCCTCAGCCGAAGCGCTCGCGGAAGGTGCTCAGGTTCGGCCCCTTCCCACCGCGCTCGTATACCGCGAACACCACCCGGCTGAACGCGCCCGCCATCGTGGACAGCCCTCGCGCGAAGGCCTCCGCCGCGTCGTGCGGGTTGTTGCGGAACGCACCGCAGCCCCAGGCTCCCAGGATGATCGTGCGGTGCCCATGGTGCGCCGCCACCTGCAACACCTTGAGCGCCCTCGCGGCCAGCACTTCGCGCAGCTTCTGCGCGACCTCCGGATCCTTCGTCGGCAACTCCCGCGCGTTGGGCGCGGGCGCCGTCAGCACCGACACGGAGAACGGCCGTTCCAGCAGGTCGTAGTGCTCGTTGCGGAAGAACGGCACGTCCGGCGAATAGATGAAGTGATCCGTGTACAGCGGCGAGCGCAGCTTGCGGTTCACGTCGTAGTACTCCGGCCACTTCAACAGGCACGGGTACAGCGCCGAGCACCGCGCCAGGTCCTCCTCCTGCGCCTTCGCGCCCGTGAGGAAGCCGCCGCCCGGGTTCACCGCCGACGCGAAGTTGAGCGCCAGCACCCGCCGCTCACCCTCCTGCTCCACCAGCCGGCGCGCGGCGTCGCCCGTCTTCTCTGGCGTCACCTCGATGGTGAAGCCCGGCACCGGCGCGGGCCGCATGAGGTGTTCGAAGTCACCGGGGCGCACCAGCACGGTGCCCTCGACCGCGCGCGACACCGCGTCGCGAATGGACACCTCCCGCCCGGACAGCGGCACGTAGGTGCCTTGATCCAGGATGTGAAGGGTCTCGTCCGCGACGCGGTTCAGTGACATGGCGTCACTCGCAGCCGATGCGCTCGGGCGCCACCGCGAGGTCGTCGATCCACGTCTCCGACGCGGAGTCGCCCTTCGGGTGCACGAAGCCGTAGCCCACCCCGAAGTTGGTGAAGGGCCGGATGCCCACGTTGGGGAAGTCGTAGGCCTGCTTCCCATCCACCCACACCAGCGCGTGGCCCGTGGTCGCGGTGCTGTTCGCGCGCTCCACGCCCCACTCGATGCAGGTCCACTTGTTGGGCGACACCGTGACCTTCGTGTCCTCCTGGAGGTTCCAGCCCGTGCCCTTGATGCCGCTCCAGTCATCCAGCGCGAAGGCGCCGTTGTGCATCCCCTGGAGCTCGATGCCGCCGAAGTCGTTGTCCTTCGGCGAGAAGAGGATGAAGTACGTCCCCATCACGCCCTCCGGCGAGGCCCGGTTCAGGTACACGTACGCGCGCGTGTAGAGCTTCGTACCGAACGCCGGGATGTCCTTGCGAAGGTGCGCGATGGCCTGCTGGTCCCCCGGGCCCGTGTCCTCGTTGTAGCCCGGGTCCGTCTTCACGTGCAGCGCGCCGCTGCCGGAGCGGGTGCGCGTGCCGTCGATGGCGATGGTGGCGTGGTGGTCCTCGTCCGGGTGCTTCCAGCCGTTCTGCCCCTTGTCGAAGTTCTCGCAGAGGATCGCGGAGGCGGGGCACTGGCCGTTGCCCGTGCTCGTGCCGGCGTCGGTGTTCGTGCCCGCGTCCGTGCTCGTGCCCGAGTCCGGGGTGTTGTCCGTCTTGTCGCCGTCGTCGCCGCAAGCCGACAGCGCGCCCACCGCGAGGGAAGCCATCATCAACGCCAGTGCCGAAGTCGAACGCATGAGTCCTTCCAGGAAGAGGCGTCGCGCCCTCGCGCTCCAGCCGCGGGACGGGACGTGTCTCCGTCCTAACACGGCCCCCCGTCTTCCTTGGAATGGGGCCCGGCAGACCCCGGCGGTGGCGGCAAGCGGGCAGGCGGTGACGACCGGCCCCACGGGGTCATGCGGATGTCGTCCGTGGATGGATGCGCGCGCGGCGCGATCACAAGTGCTCACTAGCGGCGCACCACCCTGCCCGGCAGGTGCGCGTTGCCGTTCCGGCCCGTACTGCTTTCCATGTGAGGCGCCAGCGGCACGGGTGTCACCCTCACGGGCGACAGGAGGGTGGGAGC
>NZ_RAWQ01000092.1:0-36962 GCF_003668965.1 Corallococcus sp. AB030 | reverse complement strand
GCGGGGGCGGGCCGCGAGGGGGCGATGTTGTTGCGGCCGCCAGGGACCGCGGAGGCCGAGTGGCTGTTGCTCCAGCGGTAGCCCCGGGTGCCGCGGTCGTAGCTGTAGCCCGCGCCCCACGAGCCCTGCGGATAGAAGTCGTGCTGGTGGCGGCCGTGGAAGTTGCAGTACGCGCCGCTGGGGGTGGGGTGGTAGTCCCAGTACCAGACCACCGTCGGGCCCCGGTAGTAGTAGACGTCGTCCGTGTAGACGTAGGACGCCTGGGGCGGCTGGTAGTCGTGGACGTGGGCGTAGTCTTCCGGGCACCAGCCGCCGCCGTAGTCGTCGGGGACGGGGTGCGCGCCGGCGAACCGGTACTCCACCACGGCGGCGGGGGCGATGTAGGCCGCGCGGCGGACGACGGGGCGGTGCGAGTGGGCCTCGACGACACAGCCCGTCCCCATCAGCAGGGCCACGGGGACGACCAGGGCGAGCAAGCGGTTCATGAAGAGTCTCCTGTCGCGGAAGTGGACCCTCAAAGCATCCCGCTTCGCAACCTCTGCCCCCCATGACGGCCCGCTGCCCCGGAAATTCACCCGGGACGCCTGCCCGCCGGGAAGGGAAGGGGCCCGCCTGATATGACACCCGGGTCGCGGCCCCTGGGGCGCCGCGCCTTGGGAGGCATACGGATGTCGGATGTGGATTTCGGACGCGCGATGGGGGCGTCCTGCGCGCTGCACCCGGGGCGGGAGGCCACGGGCACCTGCGCCCGCTGCGGCAACTTCACGTGCGACACGTGCAGCCAGAACGGCGCGTCGCCCCGCTGCCCCACGTGCCGGGAGCGCTCCGGCGCCACGTTCCCGCTCCAGCGGGAGAACTGGAACTTCAGCAAGCTGTGGGACGTGTGCTGGGCGGCGTTCCAGCGCGAGTGGGGCATGTTGTCGCTCGCGGTGTTGATCACCCTGGGCGTGTCCCTGGGCGCGAACCTGCTCGTCAACGTGGCCACGGGCATTGGCGCGGCGGTGGACAGTGTCGTCGTCGCCGTGGTGCTGAGCGTGGTGGGGCTCGTGGCGCAGCAGCTGGTGCAGGGCCTGGTGCAGCTGGGCCTCTTGCGCGTGTGCTTCGACGTGCTGCACGGAGGCCGCGCGGACGTGGCGCGCCTCTTCAGCCAGATGCACAAGGCGGTGCCCTACACGCTGACGATGCTCCTCGTCTTCGCCATCGTGATGGTGCCGCTGGCCCTGCTGAGCGTCCTGGTCATCCTCGCGCTCGTGGGCACGGGCATCCTGAGTGGCGTGGACCTGAACTCCTCATCGGACCAGGTCTGGAGCGCGCTGGCGCCCATGCTCGGCGTGATGGGGCTGGGGTTCCTGGTGCTGCTGGGGCCCATCGCGTACCTGGTGCTGCCGCTGTACCTGGTCCAGCCGGAGCTCGCGTACGAAGAGGTGCCGCCCTCGCCCGTGGAGGTGCTGCGCCGCAGCTGGGAGGCCGCGCGCGGTCAGCGCCTGAGCATCCTGGGCGTGGGGCTCGCGGGGGGCGCCGTCATGGTGGCGGGGTTCTTCGTGTGCTGCGTGGGCTTCATCCCCGGCATGGCGCTGGCCCAGCTGCTCATCGCGGGGATGTTCCTGTCCATGCGCTCCCCGCGGGAGGACGCCGCGGAGTCCTTCCCGGGCTGAAAAGCCGAGGGAAGCAAGGCGGCGCGCCTTCGCGAACAGGGCGAAGGCGCGCGGGCGACCTCAGTGCACCAGCCGCTCGGAGAAACCCGAGCGCGGTGTGACGACCTTGCCCAGGCACGCGAGGATGTGCTCGCGGTACTCGGACAGCTCGCGCAGGCCGCACAGCATCCACCGGCCGCCAATCACCAGCGAGGGCACGCCGCGCACGCCGCGGCTGCCGGCCAGCCGGTGCTCGTCGTAGATGAGCCGGCGCGTCTCTTCTGAACGGAAGGCCGCGGAGAACTGGTTCATGGACAGGCCCACGCGCGACGCCAGCTCGAACACCACATCCGAGCGCGACACGTTGACGCCCTGCTCCAGCGCGGCGCGCTGCATGGACCGGGCGAGGAAGGCCCGCGCCTGCGGTCCCTGCAACCGCGCGGCTTCCAACGCCGCCAACGCCGGCACGCTGGAGCGCGGCGGATCACCGCCAAGCCACAGGTCCGTGGAGAGCAGCGAGGCCGTGGGGTCGGGTTCGCGCTGCGCGCGCTTCACCTCTTCCACCAGCCCGCGCACTTCGCGCTCCGTGGGCAGTACGTCGTGCAGACGCAAAGGGTAGGGACGCACGCTCCAGCGGACGGCATCGCCAAACTCCTGGCGAAGCACTTCCAACCGTTGGTCGGCGAGGTAGCACCAGGCGCAAAGCACATCCTGGTAGACGGTGATCTGCAGCGGCTTGTGCAGCGTTTTCATCGGGGGTCGCCAGATTAGAGGCGCATCCCCACCGCTGCCAACACCCCTGGACAATCCCCGCCCGAAGGCATTCCCGTATTCCTGAGGAGCATCCAAGGCACCGTGCGCACCGTGAAGTCCCGCACGCATGCCATGGAGCAGGCGGGCAGGCACGCAGGTGCTGCTCGCGTGCCTGCTTTCAACACAACATCTGGATCAGGAAGCGCGGCCTGCCCGTGCGCGCAACGCGCTGCCCCGGGTCCCCGCGTACACCAACGCGTGCTCCACGATGTGGCCCGCGATGTCCTGACCGGTGGCGCCCTCCAGGCCCTCGAAGCCGGGGCTGGAGTTGATCTCCATCAGGCGCGGGCCTTCGCGGCCCTCCAGCATGTCCACGCCCGCGACCTCCAGGCCGATGATGCGCGCAGCCTTCACCGCGGCCTCCATGTAGTCCGAGGACAGGGTGATGGCGCGGCCCTCGCCGCCGCGGTGGATGTTGGAGCGGAACTCGCCCTTCTTCGCCTTGCGGCGCATGGCGCCCACCACGGTGTCGCCCACCACCAGCGCGCGCACGTCGCGGCCCTCGCTCTCCGCGACGAACTCCTGGAGGACGATCTCCTGGCCCAGGTCCCAGAAGGTGTCGAGGATGGTCTGCACCTCCGGCAGCGTGTGGGCGATCATCACGCCCACGCCCTGGGTGCCCCTGATCAGCTTGATGATGACGGGCAGTCCGCCCACCTCCTGCACCAGCTTGCGCACGTTGCCGCGGTCGTGCGCCATCACCGTGCGGGGCATGTCCAGGCCCGCGCGGGCGAGGAACTGGAGCGCGCGCAGCTTGTCGCGGCTGCGCGCGATGGCCGTGGGCGGGTTGAGCACCGGCACGTCCATCATCTCGAAGTGATTCACCACGGCCAGGCCGTACGCGGTGATGGACGCGCCGATGCGCGGAATCACCACGTCCACGCCCTTCACCTCCGCGCCGCGGTAGGTCATGCGCGGCTGGCCCCGCGCCAGCAGCAGGCAGCAGCGCAGCGTGTCGAACACGAGCGCCCGGTGCCCCCGGGCCTTGATGGCCTCCACCAGCCGGCGCGTCGAGTACAGCGAGCGCTTGCGGGACAGGATGGCCACGGTCTTCTTCACGCGGGGCCGCTTGGGTCGCGGTGCGTCACCGCGCTCGGGTGCCTGTGCGCCAGGCGGAACCGGCGCCTTCTTCGGCTGGGCTTTTCGGGGGGGCATGCGGGGCGCGGGACACTAGCACGCACAGGCGTGGAGGCACGGCACGTGGGCACCCTTTGCTATCCTCGCGTTCACTGATGACCGCACCCAACCCGCATCCCGACGACATCCACACCAATCCAGGAGACGTCGGCCTCGAGCTGTCCTCCCAGTCCCCTCTGCTGGGGGAGACACTGGTGGTGGATCCGCGCGCCAGCGTGAAGATGCACAAGTGCCGGTTGCTGGTGACGTCGGGACCGGACACCGGGCGCTCCATGGTCAGTGACAAGGAGCGGCTGCGCTGCGGGGCCCACCCGGGCAACGACCTGGTGCTGGTGGAGGACCGCACCGCCAGCCGCCACCACTTCGAGGTGCAATACACCGAGCGCGGCCGCCTCCTGGTGGACCTGAACTCCACCAACGGCACCTTCCTGGACGGCCGCCGCATCGAACGGGCCTACCTGTCCCCGGGCTCGCAGATTCGCGCCGGCTCCTCGGTCATCACCTTCGCTCCCATGGACGAAGAGGTGGCGGTGGAGCCCGACCGCGAGGGCGAGCTGTGCGGCATGGTGGGCCAGAGCGTGAAGATGCGGCAGGTGTTCGGGCTCATCAAGCGCATCGCGCCCATGGACGTGTCCGTCATCATCCAGGGCGAGACGGGCACCGGGAAGGAGCTGGTCTCCAGCGCCATCCACGAGCTGTCCGGCCGCGAGAAGGGCCCCATGGTGGTGCTGGACTGCGGCGCCATCCCGCCCAACCTCATCGAGAGCGAGCTGTTCGGCCACGAGAAGGGCGCCTTCACCGGCGCCACGTCCAGCCGCCCCGGTGCCTTCGAGCGCGCGCAAGGGGGCACCATCTTCCTGGACGAGCTGGGCGAGCTGCGCCTGGACCTGCAGCCCAAGCTGTTGCGCGTGCTGGAGAACCGCGAGGTGCGCCGGGTGGGCGGCAACGACGTCATCGAGGTGGACTGCCGGGTCATCGCCGCCACCCACCGCGACCTGGTGAAGGAGATCGCCGCGGGCAACTTCCGCGAGGACCTCTACTTCCGCCTGTCCGTCATCCACATCCAGCTGCCGCCGCTGCGCCAGCGCCGGGACGACATCCCGCTCATCCTCAAGCGGGCGCTGGCGGAGCCGGAGGTGGTGGACACCCACGGCCGCAAGCGCTTCTCCGCGGAGGCCCTGGGGCTGCTCATGGCCTACCCATGGCCCGGCAACGTGCGCGAGCTGATGAACGTGCTCTCCCACGTGCTGACCTTCTCCGACGAGGGCGAGGAGATATTGCCCTCCCACCTGCCCCCGCGCGTCCGGGGCCAGGCCCGCGAGGGGCCGCTGCCCTTCAACGAGCACCTGGCCTTCAAGGACGCCAAGGAGCAGCTCCTGGAGAACTTCGAGCGCGAGTACGTCACCAGCGTCCTCACCCGCTGCGAGGGCAACCTGTCCCGCGCCGCCCGGGAGAGCGGGCTGCACCGCAAGTCCATCGAGCGGCTGGTGAAGAAGTATCAGCTCGACGCCAAGGGGCTGAAACCGCGCTGAAACAGCGTCGTTACACGGTTTCACTGAGGGTGTTTATTCCCCAGGAAGTTTTCACCGGGCCCATCCTCTGAGACAATCCCGGCCCCCCTTTCAGACCCCGACGCAGTGTGTCGGCGGTCACTTGACGGATACTGCGAGATTCCCCCATCCCGCAGGATGAGCCTCCGTATGAGCGCACGATCCCCCCGTGAAGCAGGCGAGTCCGGCCAGGCCCTGGTGGAGGCCGCGCTGTCGCTGCCACTGGTGACGTTCCTCATCCTGGGCGCGTTGCAGCTGTTCCTGATGATGCAGGCGCGGGTGATGACGCACTACGCGGCCTTCCGGGCGACGCGCGCGGGCAGCGTGGCGCACGGGGACTGCGAGCGGATGACCCACGCGGCCATCCTGGCGCTGATTCCGACCTTCCACTCGTTCATGGGGCAGGGGACGGGTTCGCTCAACGGTCCGCTGGCCCGAGGCGCGGGTTCGGACGCGCCCCGGCTCCTGGCGGAGGCGTTCGCGGCGCGGATGAACAACCGCTACTCGGGCCCGGGCCTGGACGGCGTGCACAACCGCAGCATCGTGTGGATCCAGCGGGACCTGGCGGGCGGCGGCGTGGACAGCCCGGAGGACAGCGACTTCGACCGGCCGGGCCACCTGCGGCGGCTGGAGGTACAGCTGGTGTTCTGGTACCCGCTGCGCATCCCGTTCGCCAACTGGGTGATGTCGCGCATGTTCCTGGCGCACTTCAACCTGCGTCCCTACACGGACGCGAACCCGCTCATCGTCGCCGAGCGCAACGCCAACTGGAACGGCAGTGACGTGACGGCGGTGCACGATCTGGACGGCGAGCTGGGCATGGAGCTGGCGGACCGCGTGCTCAACCGGCAGTACGTGTTCCCCATCATCACCACGTTCACCATGCGAATGATGACGCCCGTGAAGTCGCGTTTCTTCGCCACCATGGCCTGTCCCCGGTGAAAACGATGAAGCGCTCCTCCCCCCAGCGCGGTCAGACCCTGGTGCTGTTCGTCCTCAGCATGCTGCTGCTGTTGCTGATGGTGGCCCTCACGCTGTCGTTCACCATGAAGGTGCGCGAGCGCATCGAGGTGCAGACGGTGGCGGACGCGGCCGCGTACTCCAACGCGGTGGCCACGGCGCGCACGTTCAACACCATCGCCGTCAGCAACCGCGCGGAGATCGCCCACATGGTGGCGAACGCGGGCGCGGCCAGCCTCTTGAACTGGGCGAGCCTCTACCGCGGCGAGCTGAACGCGGCGAAGTTCGGTTACGCGGCGTGGGTGCCCGTCTACCAGGCGTTCGCCACCGCGGGCTGCCCCTGCGCCTGGTCCAACGGCTTCTGCGCCCGCATGTGCCAGTGCGGCATCCGTGGGGTGACGGACCTGGGCCGGCTGATGACCATGCTCCAGCGCGAGGACCTGCGTGTGGAGGCCGTCTTCCAGGCCCTGGACCCGATGGTGGGTCTGCAGATGCGCCTGCACCAGGTGGCGGCGGGCGCGCTGTACGCCTCCTCGTATGCGGACTTCAGGAGCCTCAAGGACAAGGTGAACGATCAGGGCTTCGCCAACGACATCTTGGGAGACCTGGTGGCGGGGAGGAACCCTCACGACGCGGGGTGGCTGGCGCCGTCCGCGGGCAACATCTCCAAGAAGGAGCTGGCGGACAACACGGCGTGCCTGGGTGGCGGCGCGGTCTGTGATCCGCTGCCGCTGACGGTGGCCCACAGCGTGGACGCGGCCATGGGAAGCCGTGGCTTCACCTTCGTCACGTCGCGGACCATCGAGCAGTACGTCGCGCACGAGGCGAACCTGGCCTTCGTCATCCTGCCGCCGGACATCGTCTCGCTCCCGCTCGCCGCGGGCACGTCCCACTTCGGCAAGCCGATCCTCCAGTACGGGCTCTTCCCCCCCTACGCTCCCGCCGTCACGGCCGAAGACGAGGGCGTCGTGGCCTTCATCTACAACCACATCGCGCATGGCGGTGGACCGCCGTGCCCGGTGATGGTGGGCGGTACGGTCCCGACCCTTGCCCTGTTCGCGGCCTCCGGTGGCGTCATGCCCACGCCCACGCATATGTGGTTTGGCGGCACGGACCCCGCGCCCTTCGCGCGGCACATGCTGGCGCCGTGTCTGGGCGGCCCGTCCAGCTGCCCGGGCATCTGGCCGCCGTTCCTGGACTACAACCTGACGGAGCTGTGGCCCAACGGCGCGGACAACAACTTCGGGCAGCCGAAGAACTTCGCGGTCATCCAGCGCGACCGCAGCACCATGTCCGCGATGGATCAGGACCCGTGGAACCTGGCGTTCCGCTTCCGCTTCAAGGCGGCCAATCCGAACCCGAACGCGGGCAAGTTCGACAACACCAGCGTCACCATGGCGGACGGCGTCACGCCGCTGGGCGTCCAGACGGCGTTGTCCACGGGCATCGCGTACTACCACCGTGGCCGCAGCCTGGGCGTCTCCCACTGGAGTGAGCCGCCCAACCTGCTCAACCCCTACTGGCGCGCCACGCTGGTGCCGGTGGACACGGACGAGTCGGGTCTTCAGGACGCCATCGACGCGTTGGGTTCCAGCTCTCCTTCCTCCGCCGCCACCATCCAGGAGTTGCGGCGCGTGGGCTTCAGGGGGTTCCAGTGATGCACAGCCATCTTCGTCGTCGCCGCCAGCAGGCGCGGGGCCAGTCCATCGTCGAGGCGGCCCTCGGCGTCACGCTGTTCATCACCATCCTGGTGTTCGGCATCCACTTCGCGGAGGTGGGCTTCCTGTCGCTGAAGGTGCAGGAGGCCGCGGTGTCCGCGCTGTGGAACGGTACGCACGGGGAGATGCACGACATCCCCGCGGATTACGGCTCCGCGCATGACTCCATGCAGCGCGCGGGCGAGGACGCGCAGGCGCGCTACGCGGACTTCAACGGCCTGTCGTCCGTCAACCACGGCGACACCATCACGCAGGTGTTCACGCAGGGCTCGGGCCTGCGCGTGAACTGCCGCCGGAACGGGGGCCTGGACTGGGACGGCCCCGTGCTGACCCGGCTGATCTACCGCGACGAGGGCGGCACGGCGTGCACGTCCCAGGCGAACCTGAGTTCCTGGAACATTCCCACCCGGTTCCTGGATCAGTCCTCGGAGACGGGCCTGTACAACGAGCAGCACCAGGAAGCGGCCAACGCCAACATCCAGGTGTGTGGCATTGGCCGCGCGGTGGGCGGTACCTGCCGGGGCAGCTTCTCCATGCTCGTGGATGACTGGGGCCTGTCGAACGAGTTCGAATCCTCTACCTGCTTGCTGTTCCAGGACCTGGCGCTGCCGTGCACCAACGGGCCGTTCTACGCGGCCACGAAGGGCGTCTACGAGCCCACCACGCTGCCCATCCCGACCTACGCCAGCTTCCTGGCCATGGATGCCCTCTTCATGAATCCGCTGCCGCCCCTGGTCTTGATGCAGCGGGAGAACACCTTCTGGATGAGCGCGGCGGGTGAGGAGAGCCAATTCATGCAGGCCTGGATCAAGCTGACGCCACTGGGCAATATTTGGAATACGTCGCCCGGCGCGCTGATTGGCATCACCACGCCCCATTACGGTCTGGGCTATCTGGACCGTAACGGCTGCTTCCTTGGAAAGGATTGCTGAAGATGAAGATGCGAAGCCTGCTGTCGGGTGGAGTGCTGGCGTTCGTGCTGGGTGTGTGTCTGACGGCGTCTCCCGCGCGCGCGGACAGCAACTCATGCAACACCGACTGCGCGACGAAGAACGGGGACACGCTCAACGCCTGCATCACCGCCTGTCCGGCGCCGAGCAGCCCGGGGTCCGCGAAGGACAGCAGCCGCACTTGCTCCGCGCGCTGCGCGCAGAAGTTCCAGGCCCAGTTCAACCAGTGCAAGTCCCGCTGCCCCAAGCCGGAGGGCGACACGGGTCCGAAGTCGGGCAAGTCCGTCAAGGCCGCGCGGTCGCACCGCCAGTAGGAAGGGACCGGAGATGAAGCGTGGAATCGGGCGCTGGGCCCTGTTGCTGGCGCTGGCGGGGGCCGTCCCCGCGTGGGCACAACGGGCCAACTTCACCTGGGACATCCCGAAGACCGTCAGCGTCGTGGACGTGCCGGGGCAGGTGGACGCCAATGGCGTGCCGGTGAAGCTGCTCGCGGTGCGCAGCAAGGAGAAGGCGCAGGTCATCCTCCAGAGCGTGGTGGACCGCTTCCAGTCCTGGGGCTTCTCGGTGCAGGAGGCATACAAGCAGCCGCAGCTCTTGCGCGAACCGATGGTGACGGGCCTCGACACGCGCAACTTCATCTCCTACACGGCCATCCTCCAGGTGAACCCGGACGGCACCACCACGGTGTTCCTGGGGCAGGCGAACCTGGGCGCGGCGAAGGCCCCGCAGCCCGCCGGGCTGCCCGTCTTCCCCGGCGGCTCCGGGGTGCTGACGGCGCAGACGGAGGGCTCGCACACGGTGAGCTACTCGGTGCCGGGCAAGACGACCGCGGACGTGGAGGCCTTCTACCGCGAGGTGCTCACCAAGGCGGGGTTCAAGGAGATCCAACCCCGCGTGTTCAAGTCCTCCACGGAGGAGGTCTCGCTCACCCTGGGCGTCACCAAGGAAGGTCCGGTGGCGGTGCGGCTGGTGCGCCGGGCCGTGGCGGCGGACGATGACATTCGCCCGGGCGAGTGACGCCATCGGGCAAGGGAAGACGAGAGCGACATGACGACGCGTATCGCGGTGAGGGGTTGGCTGGGACTGATGGCGTTGGGCGCGGTGCTGGTGGCGCCCCAGGCGCTCGCGCAGACGTGCGACGAGAAGTGCTCCATCAACGCCGGCCCCACGATGCAGGCCTGTGTGAAGAAGTGCTCCGCCAAGGACAGGAACTGCACGGACAAGTGCACGAAGGCGTTCCAGGCCGCGAAGGCGAAGTGCGCCAAGAAGTGTCCCAAGGGCAAGGGCAAGAACACGCCCCAGCCGCACACGCACGAACACGGCGACGACCACCACGACGAGTGAGTCCGCGGGTGTGATTGAAGGACCGGCGGGAGGGTGTTACGGGCGCTCAAGCCATGAGCGACGCCCCCTCCCGCAAGGATCTCGACGCCACCGTCCACCTGCCGCGCACGGAGTTCCCCATGAAGGGGAACCTGGGCCAGCTCGAACCGCGCCTGCTCGCCTGGTGGCGGGAGCAGGACGTGTGGACACAGTTGCTCGCGAAGAACGCGGGCCGTGAGCCCTTCGTGCTGGCGGACGGGCCGCCGTATGCCAACGGCCACCTGCACGCCGGGCATGCGCTCAACAAGGTGCTGAAGGACATCGTGGTGAAGTTCCGGAACCTCTCCGGACGCCCGTGTGACTTCATCCCCGGCTGGGACACCCACGGTCTGCCCATCGAGCAGGCGGTGGAGAAGCGCCTCAAGGAACAGAAGCTGGACAAGCGCACACTGTCGCGCGACGCGCTCTTGGAGCGCTGCCGCGAGTACGCGCTGGAGTTCGTGGACATCCAGCGCGCGGAGTTCCAGCGGCTGGGTGTTTTCGGAACGTGGGACGCGCCCTACCGGACGCTCGACTTCAGCTACGAGGCGCAGGAGGTCCGCGAGTTGGCCGCGTTCGCGCGCCGGGGCATGTTGTACCGGCGCAAGAAGCCCGTGGCGTGGTGCCTCCAGGACCAGACCGCGCTGGCGGAGGCGGAGGTAGAGTACGCGGAGCACACGTCTCCGTCCGCGTACGTGGCCTTCGACGCGGGGCCGGCGCTGGTGGACAAGCTGCCGCAGCTGAAGGGTCAGCGTGTGTCCTTCGTCATCTGGACCACGACGCCGTGGACGCTGCCGGCCAACCTGGCCATCGCGGTGAACGCCGAGTTCGAATACGTCTTCTACCGGCTGGAGGACCGCGTCCTCTGCGTGGCGAAGGACCTGCTGGCGAAGGTGCTGGCGGAGGTGAAGTCGGACGAACTCGCCGTGAAGCACGTGCAGCTGCCCACGGGCGAGGTGTCGTCTCCGGCGCTGGTGGATCCGTCCCGCATCCTCGCGTACGCGACGGGTGAGGACCTGGAGCACGTGACGTATCAGCACCCGTTCCTGGAGCGGCAGGGGCGCGTGGTGCTGGGCGAGCACGTCACGTTGGACGCGGGCACGGGGCTGGTGCACACGGCGCCGGGACATGGCCAGGAGGACTACGAGGTCGGCCTGAAGTACGGCCTGGACATCTACAACCCGGTGCGCGCGGACGGCCGTTACGACGACACGGTGGGCGAAGTTCTCGCGGGCCGGCGCGTGTTCGAGGCGAACCCGGTGGTGTTGGATCTGCTGGTGCAGCGGGGCGCGCTGCTCAATGACAGGTCGGACACCGTCACGCACAGCTATCCGCACTGCTGGCGCTGCCATCAGCCGGTCATCCAGGCGGCGACCTATCAGTGGTTCATCCCGATGGACGCGCCGTTCCACGGCACGCAGACGTTCCGGCAGGTGGTGCTGGAACAGGTGGAGCAGGTTCAGTGGGTGCCGTCGTGGGGGCAGTCACGCATCCGGGGCATGCTGGAGGGCCGTCCGGACTGGTGCATCAGCCGGCAGCGCAGCTGGGGCGTGCCGATTCCCATCGCGTACTGCGACGGGTGCGACGACGCGGTGGTGTCTCCGGAGGTGATGGAGCGGGTGGCGGCGGCGGTGGAGAAGGAGGGCGCGGGCGTGTGGTACCGCACGCCGGTGAAGGACTTCCTCGGGCAGGACTTCACGTGTCCGCGCTGCGGCAAGGGCGAGTTCCACCGCGAGACGGACATCCTGGATGTGTGGTTCGACTCGGCGTGCATGGCGTCCGCGGTGCTGGCGAAGCGGCAGCGTGTGCCGGCGGACCTGTTCCTGGAGGGGAGTGATCAGCACCGGGGCTGGTTCCATTCCTCGCTGCTGGTGTCAGTGGGCACGCGCGACGTGGCGCCCTACAAGGCGTGCCTGACGCATGGCTTCGTGGTGGATGGTCAGGGCGAGAAGATGTCCAAGAGCCGGGGCAACACGGTGGCCCCGGACAAGGTCATCCAGCAGTACGGCGCGGAGGTGCTGCGCCTGTGGGTGGCGGCGAGCGACTACCGCAACGACGTGCGCCTGTCGGACGCCATCCTGAAGGGGCTGTCGGAGGGCTACCGGAAGATCCGCAACACCCTGCGGTACGCGCTAGGCAACCTGCACGACTTCGACCCGGCGAAGGACGCGGTGGCAGGGGACAAGCTGTTGCCCCTGGACCAGTGGGCGCGCGGACGGCTGGCACAGGTGGCCGCGCGCGTGCGGCAGGCGTACGAGGATTATGAGTTCCACCTCGTCTACGCGACGGTGGTGGACTTCTGCGCCAACGACCTGTCGGCCGTGTACTTCGACATCCTGAAGGACCGGCTCTACACGGCGAAGCAGGACGGGCCTGCGCGACGTGGCGCGCAGACCGTGCTGCACGAGGTGCTCACGGTACTGCTGCCGCTCCTGGCACCGGTGATGAGCTTCACGGCGGAGGAGGCGTGGCAGCACCTGCCGGGCGAGCGCACGAAGAGCGTATTCCTGGCGGGCTTCACGAACGTGGGCGCCGTGATGCCGCCGGAGTTGGAGGCGCGCTACGCGAAGCTCTTCGCGGTGCGCAGCGCGGTACAGGGCGTGCTGGAAGTGGCGCGGCGGGACAAGCGCATCGGTGCTTCACTGGAGGCCCGCGTGGCGCTGAGCGCCACGGGCGCGGTCCGCGAGATGCTGGAGGCGCACCTCGCGGAGCTGCCCGGGCTGTTCATCGTGAGCCAGGTGGAGCTGGCGAATGATCCGTCTGATGCAGCGAAGGCCTTGGATGTTTCACAGACCTTCGGTGACGGCGCGTCGCTCTCCGTCGAGGTGCTTCCCGCACTGGGCACCAAGTGCCCGCGCTGCTGGGTGTATTCCGAGGCGGTGGGGCAGGGGGATGATGTCTGTCTCAAGTGCCGTGAGGCATTGAGCTGAAAGCAAGGCTCAGGGCTGGGGTTTCGGCTCGAGCTTGGGGCCCATGGGAAGCCAGTTGTCGTAGGCTTCGCTGCTTTCGGGCTGCATCCTGAGCGTGGGTCCGTTGGTTGCCTCACGGCCGAGACGCCAATCGATCTCCCATTCGATAGGCGTCTCCCCCCAACGGAGCGTGGAGGGGATCTCCTGCACGACCTTGTCGCCAAGGGTGATGAAGCGCAGTCGGCCCGGAAGCTTCGGTTTGCCTCCATCGGGTATGGGGAACGTGAAGAGCGCGGCCGGCAGAGAGGGAAACGCGGGGGCCGCTACCTCGGTCCTCTGAGGCTCGCCTCCGGCAACCTTGCGGAACGCGGCGCAGCGGAGGTACTCCGCCTGGGCGACGAACCCCCGGAACAGGAACGTGTCGTCCGTGGGAAATGACAGGACGTCCATGGGGACGTCGGGCACGGAATCGGAGCACCCTCCGTCCAACTCCTCCGTGATCTGGGCTCCGTCCGTCGTCTTGGAGCGTCTGGTGAGATTGACCCATCCGTGATGGACGGTGCCATGTCCCTCCCCCCGGGCGGCATCCATGTGAATCCGGAACACGCCACTGAACTCGAGCTGGTCCGCCCAGTCGAAACGCTTGTCACCCTGGATCCAGGTGCCATGGGAGCGCATCTTGAGCTTGTAGTGTCCCAGCCAGTGGGGGACGGCCAGGACGCGCGCCTTGGGTGTGGAGAGGGATTGGCTGGTGGCGGCGGGAGCCGAGACGACAGGGGGCTTGCTGGAAGCGCAAGCCATCAACATCGCGGCGCCCAAGAGCAGGAGACTGGAATGAGGAAGGGTCATGTTGGCCGGATGGCAATGAACCCGTTTCCCAAGGGTGCGTCCAATTCGTGGCGAAAATGCTCCTGTCAGGAATTGGGACTGCCTAGGGATTGGTGGCCTCCAGCTTGCGCAGCGTCTCCACCAGGTTCTGCATGCGTTGGTGGTGCGTGCCGGGCCAGAAGACGCGCTGGCAGCCGGGGCACTGCTGGAAGTGGCTGTGGCGTTGGGCCACGCCTTCCGGGACGCGGCCCTGCACTTCTTCCGGGGTCGCGGTGGACAGCGGCGCGTTGCACGCGATGCAGCGGGAGAAGGGCCGCATGCGCGAAGTCAGGCCGTACCTCCGCACCACCTCCACCAACTGGTGCGCGGGGTCGGTCGCTCGCGGGAAGTAGCCGTGCACCACCTCCGAGCGCTTCAGCACGCCCAGGTCCCTCGTGAGGAGTACTCGCGATTCGTCGTGGGACAGGCGCGCCAGTTGGTCGTCCGCGTAGTCGTTGCGCCAGAGCGTGTCGAAGCCCAGCATCCGCAGGAAGCCCGACAGCCTCCCCAACCCCACGTCCAGGATGAAGCGCGGCATCTCTGGCAGGGGCGGCCCCACTCGCGCTTCCCTCGCCACTTGCGGCACCGATGGATCCGACGCCGGATACACGTCGAGGCTCGTGCCCTCCTCCGCGCGGTGCGCGAAGTCCACCGGCGCTCCATCCACCAACACCACGTCCACCTCCGGGTGCGGTGGACCCAGCGACTCGATGAGGTCCTTCACGGACGGGCTTCCCTGCAGCACGTGCGTGAACGCCTGCCCCCGGCGCTCCGGTGCGACGAAGTCGTTCAGTGCGCCGTGGATCCGCACCGTGAGCTGCCGTGATGACATCCTGGACTCCTCACGTCCTGCTGCGTCGTAGCCAATGCCCGTGATGCCTTTCTTTGAATCCCCGCCTTCCCCAGCTGCGGAGCGACGAAAATCTCGGATTCTTGAAAGGCAGTGACGCAATCCTCACGGGCGGTCAGAGGACAGCCTTCTTGCAAACTTCTATACTCACGCGCCAGTCGGCGCGCCGAAGCCGATGGGTCACCCCCTCGACACCCTCGGAAGCAAGGATCCAGGCCCTGCATGGCAATGAAGCTCCCCCCGTATCTCCGCCCCCTCCTGGCGATGGGCTTCTTGGCCCTCGCTTGCGGCGAGGGTGAAGAGCCCACCGCGCCTCCGGACTCGGGGACCTCCGTCGATGCCGGGACCCGCACCGACGCGGGCACCACCGTCGATGCCGGATCCGACGCGGGTCAGTCCACGGACGATGCGGGCACCACCGAGGACGCCGGATCCGATGTGGATTCAGGCACCAATGATGCCGGCACCGAGGTCGAGGTGGACGCGGGCACCACCGAGGACGCGGGCACCACCGAGGACGCGGGCACCACGGTCGACGCGGGCACGACGGTCGATGCTGGCACCACGACCGACGCAGGCACCACCGAGGACGCGGGCACCACGACGGACGCGGGCACCACGACCGACGGTGGCTCCGCGGACGCGGGCCCGATTGGCGAGACGGATACCGACGGTGGCTACACGCAGATCCGCCTGATGGCCGCCAATCTCTCCAGCGGCAACGGCCAGGACTACGACCCGGGCCACGGCATCCGGCTGATGCAGGGCGTGAAGCCCGACGTCGTGATGATCCAGGAGTTCAACTACAAGTCGGACTCCGCCTCGGACATGCGCTCCATGGTCGATATGATCGGCGCGGGCTTCTACTACTACCGCGAGACCGGCGCGCAGATCCCCAACGGCATCATCAGCCGCTACCCCATCATCGAGTCGGGCGAGTGGAAGGATGCCAAGGTCTCCAACCGCGACTTCGCCTGGGCCCGCATCGACATCCCCGGGCCTCGCGACCTGTGGGCCATCAGCGTCCACCTGCTCACCACCAGCTCCAGCAACCGCAACGCGGAAGCCACCCAGCTCGTGGGCTACATCAAGGCGAACATCCCCGAGGGCGACTACCTGGCCATTGGCGGTGACTTCAACACCGACTCCCGCTCCGAGGCGTGCCTCACCACTTTCAAGCAGGTGGTCGACATCGCGGGCCCGCACCCCGCGGACAAGAACGGCAAGGAGGGCACCAACGCCGGCCGCAGCAAGCCCTACGACCATGTCATCGTGGACTCCGACCTGCGCCAGTACCAGGTGCCCACCGTCGTCGGGACCAGCACCTTCAACAACGGACTGGTGCTCGACAGCCGCGTGTACACGCCCATCTCGGACATCTACCCGGCGCTGAACTCCGACAGCGGCGCATCCAGCATGCAGCACATGGGCGTCATCAAGACGTTCCGCACGCCCAACTTCTAACGGGCACCCCGCAGGCAACTCGGGCCGGTCATCGGGAGCTCCCCGGTGCCCGGCCCGCGCCGTTTCAGAGCAGGTTGCTCCACTTGTGCCGGTTGCGCTCCAGGAAGCGCGCCACCGGCGGGATGCGCGCCACCAGCGGCGTCAGCACGAACACCGCGCCCAGGCGCAGCGGCTTGATGACCTGCGTGGCCACGTACGCCGCGCCCCACGCACCCGCCTGCGCCCCCGTGCCCTCCGGCTGGAAGCCGGCGCGGATGGCCGCCCAGAAGCCCGCCAGCGATAGGAAGAAACTCAGCCAGTACAGGGCGAAGGCCACCGGGCCGTACTCCAGGAGCAACGCCTTGAAGCGCGCCATCAACGTCGGCTTCGCCGCCGGCGGTGCGGTGGTTCCGGGTGGGGCAATGTCGGGAGTGGAAGGTTTCACGTCGGGCTCAACAGGCGCCATGGGCGCACCATGCCCGAAACGGGCGGACTCCGGGAGGGAGAGGGCAGGCGGGCCGGCGGCGTGCGGCCCGGGTCCGGGTTGTCAGGGCTCCCGGGGGCGCGATAGAGGTTCGGGTACCCCATGAAAGCCTCCTTCCGTCTTCTCCTCGTGGTGGTCCTCGCCGTGCTGGCGGCGGATCAGGTGACCAAGTACCTGGCCGTGTCCCGGCTGACGGAAGCGCTGGATGGCCGCAGCGGCATGGCGCGCGTGTCCGGCTTCCTGAGCGAGCAGAACCTGGACAACGACCCTCCGGTGGAGGGCGTGTTCCGCAAGAACACCCGGCCGTACCGCTTCATCGAGGACTACTGGCACTTCCGCTACGTGGAGAACCCGGGCGCGGCGTGGGGCATGTTCTCCAACCTTCCGGAGACGGCGCGCAAGGCGTTCTTCCACGTGGTGAGCCTGGTGGCGCTGGGGTTCATCCTGACGCTGTACCGGAAGACGGAGCCGTCGCAGAAGCTGGTGCGCGTGGCGCTGGCGCTCATCACCGGCGGCGCGCTGGGCAACTTCGTGGACCGGCTCATCCGGGGCTACGTCATCGACTTCATCGACTGGCACTGGCGCAACCAGCCGGGCATGCGCTGGCCCACGTTCAACGTGGCGGACGCGGCCATCTGCGTGGGCGTGGCGCTGATGCTGCTGGACTCGGTGCGCCGGCCGGAGGCAGCCGCCGCTCAGCCGCTGCCCCAGGGCAGCAGCCCGCAGCCGTGACGCGCGGGGGTGGGCTGGTATAAGCCCTCTCCGTGCCGCGCAAATACGTCATCCTCCTCGCCCTCACGTTGGGCGTCATCGTGCTGGACCAGTGGACGAAGTACCTGGTCGTGCGCGATCTCACGACCCGCTTCGACGGGGCCACCACCCTGTCGGAACGGCTGGGCGAGTTCTATTCGCCCGCGGAAGCGCCGGGCTTCCGAGGCCTGCACTTCCAGCCGAAAACGCACGTGGAGGTGGCGGAGAACTTCTTCCGCCTGCGCTACGCGGAGAACCCGGGCGCGGCGTGGGGCATGTTCAGGAACCTGGCCCCGAACGTGCGCGGCCCGCTCTTCCACCTGGTGAGCCTGGGCGCGGTGCTGCTCATCGTCTTCTACTTCCGGAAGCTGTCCGGCAAGGACCCCGCGGAGGTGTGGGCGCTGTGGGGCCTGCCGCTGGTGCTGGGCGGCGCGCTGGGCAACTACATCGACCGCCTGTCGCGGGCCTTCGTCATCGATTTCCTGGAGGCCCATTGGTACGACAAGGCCGCCTGGCCGTCGTTCAACGTCGCGGACATGGCCATCTGCATCGGCGTGGGCATGCTCGTGGTGGATGCCTTCGTGCGCAAGGAGAAGCCGGAGGCCTCCGCTTCCGCGAAGGCCGCGCAGTGACGTGACGGCGGGCCGGGAATGTCCCTCCCGCCCGTCCCGGTTGTCCCCGCCGTTCGTCCGGGCCTCCCGGGCAAGAGGTCCCCATGCTCCCCGTCCTGTTCCGCCTGTCCTTCACCACGCTGTGGATGCAGCTGTTGCTGTACGCCGCCGCGGTGGGAGTGGTGGCCTCCGTCGCCGTCAACGGCTGGCGCGGCACGCTGGGGCCGGTGGACGCGAAGACGGGCAAGGAGGGCCCCGCGTCGCTCCAGGACAAGCTCCTGCGCGCGGTGGGGTTCGCGGTGGTGGGCGGCTTCCTCGCTTACTTCGGCCTGATGTACGCGCTGCCCGCGGACGCGTTCCCCGGGGGAAGGGGCGAGGGCATCCCGCTGCACACCTACGGCGTGCTCCTGGCCGCGGGCTTCGTCACCGCGGTGTCGGTGGCGGGCCGGCTGGCGCAGGACGAGTGGCGCCGGGTGAGCTTCGTGGACGGCCGGGGCTGGGTGGACACGGAGGGGCCCCAGAAGCGCGAGCAGGTGCTCGACATGGCGTTCTGGGTGCTGGTGGGCGGGCTCGTGGGCAGCCGCGTGCTGTTCGTGCTCATCAACTGGAAGGAGTATGCGCGCGACTGGACGCAGGTCTTCTCCCTGGGCGGCGGGCTGGTGTTCTACGGCGGCCTGATTGGCGCGGGGCTGGCGGCGTTCCTCTTCGCTCGCAAGAACAACCTGAACTTCCTGCGGCTGGCGGACGTGTGCATCCCCACCGTGTCGCTGGGGCAGTGCCTGGGGCGCCTGGGGTGCTTCTCCGCCGGGTGCTGCTGGGGCGACATGGCCGGGAGCCACTCGCACACGGGGGTCACCTTTCCGGGCTCCGGGCTGGCCCAGGACCTGTTTGGCCAGTTGGGGCGTGCGTCCAGCCTGGCGTATGGCTCACAGGCCTCGGATCCCCGCTACGTGGTGGAGGCCACCGGACAGGTGCTCCACGAGTGGGCGCCGGGCGCGGTGCGCATCTCCGACTGGGTGGCCCAGCACGGCACCACGCTGCCGGTGTACCCCACGCAGCTCTTCGAGTCCGTGGGGCAGCTGGTGCTCTTCGTGGCGCTCCTGTACGCGCGCCGCATCCGCCGCTTCCATGGGCACATCTTCGCCCTGTGGCTGATGGCCTACGCCGTCCTGCGCACCACGGTGGAGCTGTTCCGGGGCGACGTGGAGCGCGGCACCCTGCACGGTCTGCTGGAGTCGCTGGGCGCCCAGGGGCTGGCCGGGGCGGTGCCCCTGGAGGCCTGGTACAACCTGTCCACCAGCCAGTTCATCTCCCTGGGCATGTTCACCTTCGGTGTGCGGCTGATGCTGCGCCACCGACCGGCGGGTGAGGCCGCTGGCCTGGGGCCTACACCGTCGGCGGCCTGAGGTTGCGAGCCGCGCCCGGGTTGGGGACACTCCGGGAACATGCCGCCGCCCGACAACGCACGGTCCGCCGCCAAAGGTGGGGTCCGGCCCGCGCAACTGGACGCCAGTTCCTCCAGCGAAGCCGCCCTTCAGCAATGTGAAGAGCTGGAGGCGGCCATCGCGGAGCTGCGCCACAGCTACGAGCAGTACTTCCTGGGCATGGAGCGCCAGGCGCCCATCCGCGCGCATGAAGACCTGAAGAAGCGGATGCTGAAGCTCAAGGGGGCCTTCATCCGCAGCACGTCGGTGAAGTTCCGCGTGCAGAGCCTCCACAACAAGTTCCTCACCTACGAGCGGCTGTGGGTGCGCACCATCCAGGAGATTGAAGCCGGCACCTACCGCCGCGACCTGGCCAAGGCCCGCCGCCGCGCCGGGCCGAAGCAGGCCGGTGCCGCTGGCGACCGCCCGAAGGGCGTGGTGGAGATCCCCGAAGAAATCGACGACATGGACTTCGAGGAGATTGAGGAGCTCACCGGCCGCCGCCCCATCAACGAGCCGAAGCTCTCCTCGGAGTACCTGGCGGAGCAGCAGTCCGCGGGCGGTACGCCCTTCCGCGGCAGTCCGTCGGTGGCCCCTGTCGCGGCGCAGCCGGCCGGCGCGCCCCGGGGCACGCCCGCGGGGCTGGTGCCTCCGAAGCAGGGGACCCCGGCGGTCGCGCCCGTGAGCGGGCTGCCGTCCATCTCACCCGTGGCGGGCACGCCGCAGAAGGGGACCCCGGCGGTGGGGACGTCGAAGCTGCCCCCGGTGACGCCGGCGGTGGCCCCGGGTGGGACTCCGGCGGCGGGGCGTCCGGCGGTGCCTCCGGGCATGGCCACCAGGGCTCCAGCGGCGGCCCCGCAGCAGCCCGCGCGTCCGGTGGCTGCCGCCGCGCCCCGTCCCGCGGCGGCCGGTCCCGGTGGCGGCATGTCCGACGACAAGCTGCGCGCGGTGTACGACGCGTACGTCACCGCGAAGCGCCGCTGCCAGGAGGACACGTCCAAGCTGTCCTACGAGTCCGTGGCGGCCACGCTGCGCAAGCAGGTTCCGGAGTTGCTCAAGCAGCACAACGCGAAGGCCGTGGAGTTCAAGGTCGTCATCAAGGACGGCAAGGCCTCGCTCAAGGCCGTGCCCAAGTAGCGAAAGGCACGGATGAACCAGGACCTGGAGTCGCTCAAGGCGCGGGTGGCGCGCCTGTCGGTGATGATCTTCGACATCGACGGCACGCTCACCGACGGCCGCATCTTCTGGGTGCCCAACTCCGGCTGGACGCAGATGTACAGCGTGCGCGACGGCATGGGCATCAAGCGCCTGCAGGAGGTGGGCATCGAGGTGGCCGCCATCTCCGGCGGCGACAGCCTCTCCGCGCAGATGCGCATGCAGTCGCTGGGCTTGCGCCACGTGCACTTCGGCAGTCAGGACAAGGTGGCGCATTTCGAGAAGCTGCTCACCCTCCTCAACGTGTCCGCCGAGCACTGCGGCTACATGGGTGACGAAGTGGTGGACCTGCCGCTGCTCAATGCGGTGGGCTTCTCCGCCACCGTGCCGGAAGCGCCGGACGAGGTGCGCGCCCAGGTGCACTACGTGGCCCAGCGCGCCGCGGGCTTCGGCGCCGCGCGCGAGGTGTGTGAGTTCATCCTGAGGCATCGGACGCGCGTCGCGCCGTGATGTGAAGAAGGGGAAGCACCGCATGAAGTGGGGGATGTTGTTGGGGGTGGGAATCCTGGGGCTGACGGGTTGCGCGAGCGTCATGGGGCCGAAGGAGCCCGACTCGCCGCCCATCGGGCGTGCCACCGTGAAGTGCATCATCACGAAGAAGGGCCGGGCGGAGCAGTGCCGCGCCATCACGTGGGACCCGACCGTCAGCAACGCGCGTCTGGCGCAGGGCATCCGCGACATCGAGTCGACGCAGTACGGACCCGAAGAGGGAGAACGGTTCGGATGGTACGCGGAGGACCACCCGTACACCTTCGAGCTCAGGTTCTGGGATCCGCCCGTTACGGACGGCGGGGTGACGGCGTCCACGCAGTGAGGGCATGACCCTCCCGACCTGGGACAGGCCCGGGGCGTGTGCGGCGCGCGAAATTCACGGGCCTTCTGCCTCACCGTCAAACCGGTGGGACAGGAAAGAGGCCCAAACGTTCGCTCCTGGAAACGCCTACCTCCCCGGCTGGCGTTCGGGTTGTCGCTCCCAGGGCCCGTTCCTACCTTGCGCTGCCTGAAGGCCGGTGGACGGCCCGAGACACCTGGGAGGCGATGTGGGGATGCGGCGGATGTGGCTCGGACTGGCGGTGGCCGTAGGGGTCGCCGTGGCCACCGGATGCGGGCAGTCCCCCGAGGATTCCGAAGCGCGGCTCGCGGCCCTGGAGGCCGAGGGCAAGCAGATGGACCAGGCCCTGGACGCGGTCGAGGACCGGCTCATGGGCAGCCAGGGACGGCTCGCCATGTGGAACGAGCTGGGACGGCGTCACCAGGAGGTGAGTGCCATCCAGTGCAAGGTGGCCGACGCCCACATGGCCGCCATCCTCAAGCACGAGGACAAGCAGAACCAGAAGGCGCGGATGGTGAAGCAGCGCAACTCGATGGCGTCCGTGGACACCACCGTGCTCACGTCCGGCAAGGCGCCCACGCAGCAGCGCAGCAACTGAGGTTCTAGCCGGGGATGCGCGCGGTGCGCTCGCGGAGGCGCTTCTCCACCGCGATGACGCCCCGGAGGAACAGCCCGGGCGCCAGCCGCCGCAGCCGCCAGAACCAGCGCGCATCCGCCATGGGCAGCACGTGCGGCGCGCCCTGGTCCACCGCCTTGAGCAGCCGCTCGGCGACCCACTCCGCGCCAATCTTGGACTGGTCCACCAGCTTCACGCTCATGCGGCGCGTCTCCGGGTCGGAGTAGGGCGCGGCCGCGGCGGCGATGTTCGTGCGGAAGAACGTGGGGCACGCCACCGTGACGCCCAGCCCCAGCGGCTGCAGCTCCGCGTAGAGCGTCTCCGACAGCGCGACGACGGCCGCCTTGGACGTGTTGTACGCCGCCAGGTTCGGCGCGTACACGAGCCCCGCCGCGGACGCGATGTTGAGCACGTGCCCGGAGCCCTGCTTCTTCAGGCGGGGCACGAACGCGTGGCAGCCGTGGATGACGCCCCACAAATTCACGTCCAGCACGCGCTTCCATTCCGCCAGGGGCAGTGTGCCCACCGCGCCTCCGGTGGCGACGCCCGCGTTGTTCACCACCAGGTCCACGCCGCCGAACGCTTCGTCCGTGGCGCGCGCCAGCGCCTCCACCGCGTCCGGGTCCGTCACGTCACACGGGTGCACGCGCGCCTCGCCGCCCAGCTCCGTGACGCGGCGGGCGGTCTCCTCCGCGCTGGCCGCGTTCATGTCCGACACCATGACCCGCGCCTGACGGGCCGCCAGCGCTTCACACAGCGCACGGCCCAGACCGCTGCCGGCGCCCGTCACCACCGCGCGAGGACGAGAGGGAAGGCTCATGGTTTTCGGACTCCTGGGGCGAGAGGGAGAATGGCGTGACGCGACAGGGCTAGCACGGCGGGCGAAACGCTGGCCATGCATGGGTGCTCGCTTTCCCGGGGAACTCCTGCTTCCGGGCGGGCAGGCGGGCGCACGGTTCGTGACCCGGGGTCGGAAGTTGGCTAGAACCCACAGCCGTGCAACGCGCCTTGGTGGCAGCAATGGCAGTCGCGGCGGCGGCGCTCCTGGGATGCAACGACCTGGAGAACTGCGGCTCGACGGCGGTGGACATCACCCGGACCGACGGGGGCCTCTACCGTTGTGTGACGTCGGAGGACTGCCCCAGGACGTCGCGCGTCTCCGTGTGCGTGACGGACGTCTCCTCGGAGCGCGAGTGCGTGCGCTGCGACGAGACGCGCTGCGTGCGCGTCATCCCGGAGTCCTGCTGATGACGCGCGCGCTGTCGCGGTGGGCATGTGTCCTGGCGGTAGGGGCGCTCGCCGTCACGGGTTGCCGCGACAAGCCGGTGGACCACATGCAGCGCGCCCGCGACGCCATCTTCGAGAAGCGTCCGGACGAAGCGCTGGTGGAGTACCGCAAGGCCTACGAGATGCTGCTGCGCGACGAGACCCCGGAGGCGCTGGTGATGCGCGCCCGGGCGCTCAAGGGCGCGGCGGACGTGTACTGGCTGGAGCAGCGCAAGGTGAAGGAGGCGGTGAGCGTCTACCGCCAGCTCATCCAGCAGTGCCCGGAGGCGCCGGAGTCGCTGGAGGCGCGCATCATCCTGGCGGAGCTGCTGCGGGTGCACTACCGCGACCTGCGCGGCTCCATTGATCAGCTCACCGCCGCGCTGCACCGCAACCCGCCGCAGGGCGCGGAGCTGCAGTACCAGGTGGCCAAGACGTACTTCGAGCTCCAGGACTATCCGCAGTGCGAGCTGGAGGCGAAGAAGCTGCCGGACCGCTTCGCCACCAGCCCCTACGTGGACGACGCGCTCTTCCTCCAGGCGCAGGCCCTGGCCATGGTGGACGGCAAGCGCCAGGAAGCGCTGAAGACGTACGCGGACCTGCGCACGCGCTTCCCGGACTCGGAGCTGGCGCCGCACGCCCTCTTCGAGATGGGCAAACTGCGCGCGGACGCGGGCGACAACGAGAAGGCCATCGAGACCTGGGTGGAGTGCTTGAAGACGCACCCCGACCCGTCGCTGGTGCAGGACGCCATCACCCGGGCACGCCGCCGCCTGGCCAACCTCACGGTGGAGGGGATTGGCAAGAAGGAGGTGGCGTTCGACCGCAGCAAGCAGGCGCGCACCTCCGTGGAAGCCATGGGCGGCAGCGCCGAAGAGGCCGCCCGTGACCGCGGCGACTGACGTTGTTCCGTCGGGCGCATTCGCGTGCGCCCGTTCCTCCCGCGTGCCATGTAACGGCCGGGCCATGCCCTGACGGGGCGCAAGCGGCCCTTCTCGCGTGGGAGGCATTCACATGATCGTGCTGGTGACAGGGGCCACGGCGGGCATCGGGCAGGCCATCGCGCGCCGCTTCGTGAAGGAGGGCGCGCGGGTCATCGCCGCCGGACGGCGGAGCGACCGGCTGGACGCGCTCAAGGCGGAGCTGGGCGAACGGCTGCTGCCGGTGACGCTGGACGTGACGGACAAGGCGGCGGTGAAGGCGGCGTTCGCCTCGCTGCCGGCGGACTTCGCGCAGGTGGACGTGCTGGTGAACAACGCGGGGCTCGCGCTGGGGCTGGAGCCCGCGCAGGCGGCGCGGCTGGAGGACTGGGACGTGGTGGTGGACACCAACGTGAAGGGCCTCCTGTACTGCACGCGTGAGGCGCTCGCGGGCATGGTGGCGCGCGACCGGGGGCACGTCATCAACATCGGCTCCATCGCGGGCGAGTTCCCGTACCCCGGCGGCAACGTGTACGGCGCGACGAAGGCGTTCGTGCATCAGTTCACGCTCAACCTGCGCGCGGACCTGCACGGCACCGCGGTGCGCGTCACGGACATCCAGCCGGGGCTGTTGGGCGGCACGGAGTTCTCCCACGTGCGCTTCCGCGGCGACGAGGCGAAGGCCGCCGCGCTCTACGACAAGACCCAGCCGCTCACGCCCGAGGACGTCGCGGACACGGCGTACTGGGTGGCCACTCGCCCCGCGCACGTGAACATCAACGTCGTCTCCATGATGCCGGTGGCGCAGGCCTTCGGGCCGCTGCTGGTGAAGCGCGGCGGCTGAACAAGCGAAGGCGCCACGATGCCGGCGTGAGGCGCAAGGCCTCGCCGCGACGCTGGCGGCGCGCCAGGCGCTTCAGCCCGGCACGGGCAACGCGGCTTCCAGGAGCGGCGCGGGCACCGACGGGTCGTCCGCGTCCGCCACCAGCAGCACGTGGACGCGGCCACCCTCCACGCGCGCGTCCACGCCCTCCAGCTTCACGGGCACGTCCACCGCGTCCAGGTACACGGGCGTGCCATCTGGCGCGAGCACGCCCACCGCCGAACCTTTCAACGGCCCATCCGCCACGCGGTCGCGAGACGCCTCCGCCGTGGCGGTGAACACCACGCGCCCGTCCGGCAGCGGCGACGCGTCCGTGAAGGACAGCCGGACGCCGTTGGCTTCACCCAGCTCCCACCGCCGCACGGTGCGCACGGCCTCCGGCCCCATCACGCCCACGTCCAGGCTGGCCAGCACGCGGTCCAGGTCCAGGTCCACCAGCGCGTCCACGCCGCCCTCGCCGTTGCCCCGGTTGAGCAGCCGCAGCCGCTTGCCCGCCACCGCCGCGCCCTCCACGTTGAGCGCCACCAGCTCGCGCTCCAACTGCACGTAGAGCGACGTGCAGTCCACCGTGCGCGGCTCGCCCGCGAGCGTCCCGTCCGCGTTCAAGGGCAGCACCGACGCCCGGCGCCGCGCGGGCGTGGACCCCGAGGGCAGGGCCAGGAGCGCCCCGTGCGCGAAGGACGCGGACGGACCCAGCCTGCACAGCGCCTCCAGGTCCGGCTTCGCAGCCTTGCGCTCCGCGTGTCCTGCCGGAAGCTCTCCGGGAAAGAGGCGCACGGTGTGGCCCGGCGCGTCTCCGGCCGCGGGGAACACCGCGAGGTGGAGCGCGTCGTCCGCGACGACGTAGAGCCAGTCCCCCGCGCGCACCAGACCACTGGCGGCGGAGACGTGCGCGGGACGGCCGGGGGCTTCGGGCGCCGCGAGGGTGAGCGTGCGCCGACGGGTGGTGGGAATCATGGGTCCCGGGAGCGTCGCCGACTACAGCAGGGTTCCGCTCAGGAAGAGGCTCGCGGCCGTGAAGTAGATGACGAGTCCGGACACGTCCACCAGCGTGGCCACGAAGGGCGCGGACGCGCTCGCGGGGTCGAAGCCCACGCGCCGGAGGATGAACGGCAGCATGGAACCGGACAGTGTGCCGAAGATGACCACGCCCACCAGGGACACGCCCACCGTCATGCCGATGAGGAATGCGTGTTCGCCGTAGCTGTGGAACAGGCCCTGCCACACCATCACGCGGGTGAAGCCCACGACTCCCAGGATCGCGCCCAGCGCCAGGCCCGTGCTGAGTTCGCGCCGGGCCACGCGCCACCAGTCCTTCAGCCGCATCTCCGACAGCGCCAGCGACCGGATGATGAGCGTGGTGGCCTGGCTGCCGGAGTTGCCGCCGGAGCTGATGATGAGCGGGATGAAGAGGCTCAGCACGACGGCGCGAGCAATCTCATGCTCGAAGTAGCCCATGGCCGTGGCGGTGAGCATCTCCCCCAGGAAGAGCACCATCAGCCAGCCGGCGCGCTTCTTGAGCATCGCCAGGAAGCCCACGTCGAAGTAGGGCGCGTCCAGGGCCTCCATACCGCCGACCTTCTGGATGTCCTCCGTGGCCTCTTCCTGGACCACGTCCACGATGTCGTCCACCGTGACGATGCCCTTCATGCGCCGCTGCTCGTCCACCACGGGCATGGCCATGAAGCTGTGTTCGGAGAAGGTGCGGCTCACCGCCTCCTGGTCCGTGTTCTCCGCCACGGTGATGACGTCGCGGATCATCACGTCCGCCACGCGCTTGTCCGGCGCGGCCTGGAAGAGCTGGCGCAGGGACAGCACGCCCTGCAGCCGCTGCTCGGCGTCCAGCACGTACGCGTAGTAGACGGTCTCCACCTTCTCGCGCGCCTGCTTGCGCAGATACCCGATGGCCTCGTCGATGCTCATGTCCGGGCGCACGCGGGCGAAGCGCGGGTTCATGAGACCGCCGGCGTCGTCCTCCGAGTAAGCCAGCAGGACGTTCACCTCGCGGCGGCTGGCGTCGTCCAGCTGCGACAGGATGGCGTCCACCTGCTCCGGCTCCACGGCCTGGACCAGGTCGGCCAGGTCGTCCGGGGGGAGCAGGCGGACCCAGGTGCGGCGCTCGCCCTGGGGGAGGCTGAGGATGAGCTCGGATTGCTCGCGCGCGGTGAGGCCCAGGAAGAAGTCGTCCGCCACCGCCGCGGGCAGCAGGCGGAACCCCTCCAGGCGCTCGTCCATGGAGAGCACGGCCCACGCCTCGTGAAGCTCGTCGGGGGACAGCGCGTTCTGGCTCTGGGGACTCTCCACCATGACGACGGCCTCGAAAGAAGAGGGGGAGGGTGCGCGCCTCGCTGCATCGCGCGCGGGCCTCTCTACACCCCCGCAGGGGGCGCGGCGAGCGGAAGGCGCGAAACATCGTGTGGAAATCGCGTCCGCCTGCCTGCCCATGCCGCCCGTGTCCACGGGTTCACGGGAGGGCGCCCCGGTTGTTGGGGGCGCCACGGATGGGTCAGGCCTTCTGCTGGATGAGCTCCACCTTGTAGCCGTCCGGGTCCTCCACGAAGGCGATGACGGTGGTGCCGTGTTTCATGGGGCCGGGCTCGCGGACGACCTTGCCGCCGGCCTGCCGGATGGCGTTGGCGGTGGCGTGGATGTCGCTGACGCCCAGGGCGATGTGGCCGTAGGCGGAGCCCAGCTCGTACTTCGCCGTGTCCCAGTTGTGGGTGAGCTCCAGGGCCGGGTG
The DNA here is from genome assembly GCF_003668965.1 of Corallococcus sp. AB030. NCBI lineage: Bacteria > Pseudomonadati > Myxococcota > Myxococcia > Myxococcales > Myxococcaceae > Corallococcus > Corallococcus sp. AB030. The sequence continues at coordinate 9,028 of NZ_RAWQ01000092.1, read as the reverse complement.
GGTGTCCTCCGGGCCGTAGCCAACGAAGGCGAGCGTGAACCGGCCGTCCGGGTAGTCCTGGCGGCGCAGGAGCTTCATGCCGATGACGCGGGTGTAGAAGTCGAGCGACTTCTCCAGGTCGCCGACCCGGAGCATGGTGTGGAGGATGCGCATGCGGTCGCTATAACCGCGCCAGCGTGTAGGTGCGCAGGCTAAAGCGCGCCGTCCGCACGGGGGACGGGCCGGGTGGCCGCATCGAAGCAGGCCCTGGCGGTGCCGGTGAACGCGGCGATGAGCCGCTGGCGCATGTCCGCGTCCGCCGCGAAGACAGTCATCCAGATGGACCAATGGCCCAGCGCCGTGGCCTGCCGGATGACCAGCCTCCGCATGTGGGGCGTGTCGGAGGCAGCGAGGCAGTCCCGGGCTTCTTCCGCTCGTGCCCACGCCTCCCTGCGATGCTGCCAGCGGCGGTCGCTGGCCCTGGGGTGGTGGGGCGGCAGCTTGTCGAGCCCCGTGAGCTGAAGCGTCCGCTCCGCGCGACGCCGCTCCTGGGGGCTCAGGTTCGGCGCCGCGGTCACGACTCCGTCCGCGGCGTGGACGAAGGCCCGGGCCGTGTTGTCGCGGTCCGGCCAGTAGTAGCTCCCCAGGCGGATGCGTTTGGCGCTCTTGGTGCTGTTGCAGTTCACGCAGGCGAGCAGGAAGTTGTGCCACTCCCGCGCGAGCCCGGGGTGATGCTCCTGGGGAAGCATGTGCTCCACGGCGAGGCTGGCGTTCATCCGGCCCTCGCAGAACGAGCAGTACTCACCCATCCGCTCGATGAGGGCGCCGCGCGCCTCCGGGTAATCGGAGAAGGTCCGGCGCACGCCCTCGCCGTCGACGGGCCAGTCCCCCCGCTCCACGGGCCTCACGATTCGTCTCCGGGGAGCCCGGCCTTGCCTCGCTGCATCTCCAGGAAGGCGTGGTAGGCGACGTCGTCGCTGAAGGGCGCGGAGAGTTCGTCGAGCTCCTGCTTGAGGCGTTGGAGTTCCTTGCCCTTGGAGCCCTTCGCCTGCTCCAGCGCCGCGTAGTACTTCCGCGCCGCCTCCATCATCACCTGATGGCGATGGCTGCGCTGGGGAAGGTCCACGCCCATCACCTCCTGTGCGATGTCCTCGATGCTCCGGCTGGGGAGCGTCTCGCGGGATTGATCATCCAGGTTGATGAGCTCGTTCTCGCGCAGCGACTGGATGATGAAGGGCGAGTGGGTCGTGGCCACGAACTGCATCTGGGGGAAGACCTTGCGCAGGTCGTCCACCACTTCGCGTTGCCAGTTGGGGTGCAGGTGCAGGTCCAACTCGTCGATGAGGACGATGCCCGGCGTCTGGGAGGGCGCCTGCTCACGCAGGTGCGGATTGAGGGTGGCGGTGCGGTAGGCGATGTTGCCCACCATGGCCAGCATGCTCCGGGCGCCGTCGCTCAGCATGTCGAAGGGCAGCTGGGCGCCGTCCTTCTTGCTCGCGACCAGCATGCCCAGCCGCAGGTCGTAGCGGACGTCCGTCCAGTCCCGCATGCACTCGCGAAGCGCGTGCTTCACCGCGCCCAACGTGCCGAGCGCGCGCCCCTCCTGGAGCTGGATCAACTCCATGGTCTTGAACCAGGAGATGAAGTCCTTGTGATTGGAGGAGGGGTCGAGGCACCCGTGATAGCCCCTGAACCGCGAGCGGGGCTTGAGGACCCTGGCTCCATCCGACGCCGTGGACTGGCGGGCCCGGCGTTGCAGCCAGAGGCGTCCCGTCCCGTAGTAGGCGATGAGCGGCAGGGCGACGTCCTTGCCCTTGCGCACCTGCGAACGCCAGGACAGCGTCCGCTTGGACAGGTCGGATGTCTGTCCATGGGTGGTGTGCTTGTTGGGGCCTTCGAGCGTCCGCGCCCACTCCAGGCTCTTCCCTTCGATGAGGCCTTTGCAGCGCACCTCCACGGGGTAGAGGGCCTCCAGCGTGGGGACCTCGCCCGCGGTGTGCATCACGCGCCGCACGTCATCGCGATGGATGCCGGGAGGCGTGGCGCCCTCCAGCCCCAGGAAGATGGCGCCCGCCGCGATGGAGAGCGCGTCGAGGATGGCCGTCTTCCCCGTGCCGTTGTCGCCGATGAGCACGTTGAACGAGGGCGAGAACTCGAAGGCTCGCGACGCGAATCCACGGAAGTTCTTGACCTCGATGCGCTCGATTCTCATCGGTGCTTTCGTCGGGACCTGTGGGACATCGTGTCCGCCAGTATCTTCCAGGTCCCTGGCGACGCACGTGAATTCCCTACGTTGCGAGCGCGCCCCGGTCAGCCAGGCAGGCGTCCGCTCTGGGGTGAAAAGGCGACATCGGAGGGCCACTCGGGGCAGGGACGCGCGTCCGGCGCGTGCTATGCCCACCGGCATGAAACACGCTCAAAGCCAGGCCCTCTTCGCCCGTGCGCAGGCGCGCATCCCGGGCGGCGTGAACTCTCCGGTGCGTGCCTTCCGTGGCGTGGGAGGCGACCCCGTCTTCTTCAAGGAAGGCTCCGGTGCGTGGCTCACCGACGTGGACGGCAACCGCTACGTGGACCTGGTGGGCAGCTGGGGCCCGCTCATCCTGGGCCACGCGTACCCGCCCATCGTGGAGGCCATCGTGGAGGCCGCCCGGCGCGGCACCACGTTCGGCGCGCCCGTCGCCGCGGAGGTGGAGTTCGCGGAGCTGCTCTGCGCCACGGTGCCTTCGGTGGAGAAGGTGCGCCTGGTGTCCAGTGGCACGGAGGCCACGGTGGCCGCCGTCCGCGTGGCGCGTGGCTTCACCGGCCGCGACTCCATCCTCAAGTTCGAGGGCTGCTTCCACGGCGCGGGTGACCCGTTCCTCGTGAAGGCGGGCAGCGGCGTGGAGACGCTGGGCCTGCCGGACTCCCCGGGCGTGCCGTCCGCGCTGGCGTCGCTCACGCTCACCGCGCCCTTCAACGACCTGGAGGCCGTGGAGCGCATCTTCAACGAGAAGGGCAAGGACATCGCCTGCGCCATCATCGAGCCCGTGGTGGGCAACATGGGCGTGCTGGTGCCGCGCCCCGGCTTCCTCGAAGGGTTGCAGAAGCTCTGCCAGAAGCACGGCGTGCTCTTCGTGCTGGATGAGGTGATGACGGGCTTCCGGCTCGCTCGCGGCGGCGCGCAGGAGCTGTACGGGCTCAAGCCGGACCTGAGCACGTTCGCGAAGGTGGTGGGCGGCGGCATGCCGCTGGGCGCGTACGGCGGCCGGCGCGACATCATGTCGAAGGTGGCGCCGGAGGGGCCCGTGTACCAGTCCGGCACGCTGTCCGGGAACCCGGTGGCGGTGGCCGCGGGCCTGGCGTGCGTGAAGGCGCTGGCGGCGCCGGGGACGTACGCGCGGCTGGAGCAGTTGGGCCTGCTGTTGGAGGAGGGCTTCCGCGCGGAGGCGAAGGCGGCGGGCGTGCCGGTGACGGTGAACCGCGTGGGCAGCATGATCACGGTGTTCTTCACGTCGGAGCCGGTGTTCGACTACGCGTCCGCGAAGAAGGCGGACACGGCGAAGTTCGGGCGCTTCTTCCACGCGATGCTCCAGGAAGGTGTGTACCTGCCGCCCAGCCAGTTCGAGGCGGCTTTCATATCGCTGGCCATCGGCGAGCCGGAGGTGGCGCACGTGCTCGCCGCGGCTCGCAAGGCGTTCCGCGCGCTTGGCGACGCCCGTTGAACCAGAGGCCCTGACCGGGCCCGTGCGCTTCGGTCCCTATACCCTCGTGCGCCGCATTGGCGCCGGGGGGATGGGGGAGGTCTTCCTCGCGCGCGAGGAGGGCGTGGGGCGCGCGGTCGTGGTGAAGAAGGTGCTGCCGGGGCTGGTGGACAGCCGGCAGTTCGTGGGCCGCTTCCGCGACGAGGCCCGCGTGGTGGTGCGGCTGGCGCACCCGAACATCGCGCGCGTGTACGCGATGGGCGAGGTGGACGGGCAGCTGTACCTCGCCATGGAGTACGTGCTGGGCAAGACGCTCAGCCGGCTCGCGTACCGCCTGCGTCAGCGCCAGCGGATGATGCCCCTGGGCCCGCTGCTCCAGATGGGCATCCGGCTGTGCGAGGGCCTGGCGTACGCGCACGACGCGACGGATGAGGAAGGGCACCCGCTGCACCTGGTGCACCGTGACCTGTCCCCCGCGAACGTGTGCGTGAGCTACGCGGGCGAGGTGAAGATCATCGACTTCGGCGCGGCGCAGTCCACGCTGAAGGAGCAGCAGACGGCGCCGCGCGTGGTGATTGGCAACCTCACGTACATGGCGCCGGAGCAGGCCCGCAAGCGCACGGTGGATCGGCGCGCGGACCTGTACGCGGTGGGCGTGGTGCTGTGGGAGTTGTTCTCGTGGAAGCCGCTGTCGCAGCGGGGCGACCCGTTGGAGCGCTGGCGGCGCGCGGCCTATCCGCAGTGGGAGCCGGCGGGGCGCTACCGGCCGGACCTGCCGCGCGCGGTGGACGCGTTCCTGGCGCGCGCGCTGGCATCCGAGCCGAACGACCGCTTCCCCACGGCGACGGCCATGGCGGAGGCGCTGGGCGCGCTGAAGGAGAAGCTGGCGCCCAACGTGACGGATCAGGACCTGGTGCGGCTGATGTCCGCGGCCTTCCCGCGCGAGAAGGTCATCGAGCAGCAGATGCTGGACGACCTGCTGCGCGAGCAGCCCGAGCGCGCGAACACGCGTCAGGAGTTCCCGTCCGTGCTCGCGCCCCCCGGGACCATGGATCCGGCGGAGGGGCTCCGAGCACAGGAGGACATCGCGACGGAGGCGCTGGACGCGGCGAAGTTGCGGCGGGCGGAGGGCCCGGAGACCGGAGCGCTGGGCGCCGCGAAGCCGAGGCCGCCGGAGAGCACGCGAGCGGGCCCGGAGACCGGAGCGCGTAACGCCGCGAAGCCGCCACCGCCGGAGTACGCCAGCGTGGGGCAGCAGACCGAGGCCCTGGACGCGACGCAGGTGGAGCAGGCGCTGCGCGCGGCGGCGGAGGCGAAGAGGCTCCAGGAGGAGTCCGGCGACGCGGCGGAGCTGCCGCGCAAGGCGCCTCCGGCGCGGCTGCACAACCTGGAAATCACCATGGATGCCTGGCTGCCAGGCATTGGTGCCGCGGAGCCCACCACGCCGGGACTTCCTCCCCAGACCCCGGAGGTGGGCAAGGCCCCGCCGGCACCGGCGGTGGACCTCCAGTGGACGCCCGGGCCGGGCGAGGACGAGGCCACCCCCCAGGAGGTTCCTGGCCCGCTGGAATCCCGTGGGGGCCCGGGCGCGGAGGACACCACGGACCCGGGGGAGCGCACCCCCGCGGGCAGGCAGGCTCCGGCGGAAGAACCGTCCCGGCCAGATTGGAATCCGGGCCCGGACGCGAAAGACTCCGTTACACACCTTCGAGCGTCTCACAGTGAGGGGCCCCCCCCGGCCCCGGAGGACTCACCGATGCAGAACCGCCCCTCGCGCCCGGGCTGGACTCCCGGCGCAGGCAGTGAGGACTCCACCACCAACGAGCGGCCCGCGCGCAAGAGCGCCACGGGTCTGCCCGCCACCGGCAAGGGTGGCTGGACTCCGGGCTCCGGCGAGGAAGACGCCACCGAGGGCGCTGGTTCCTCGCCCATGGCTGCGCGCCCCAGCACGGACGACGCGGAAGAAGAGAGCACCGACGTCGAAAAGCCCGGCCGCCCCAAGGCGAACGCGGCGCCGCGCGCCCCTGCCTCCCAGCCTCGTCCCCAGACCTCCGTGGGACCCGCGCCGCAGTCGCGTCCCGCCACCTCCGTGGGGGCCGCCCCCCAGGCGCGTCCCGCCGAGGCGTTCCCGGACGCCACCCGCCCCATGTCCCAGGACGAGCTGCCGGTGCCCTGGTCGCCGCAGGGCGCGGGCGAAGCCACCGAGGCCCTGGAGGCCGCGAAGATCTTCGGAGCCCTGTCCCAGACGACGGGCAACATGCCGGCCTACCTGGACGAGAAGGCGACCCCCTACGTCCCGCCCAAGGAAGTCCCTCGCCGCCAGGCCCCCGTCGTGAATGAGCGGCCCCATGAGACGCGCCCCATGCAGGTGCGGACCAAGACGCGCGAAACGCTCGTGGGCTACGACATGGACATCTCCGAGGCGCTCCGGCAAGCGGAGCTGAAGCGCCGCGAAGCCGAGCTCGCCGCCGAGAAGCGCAACACCAAGAAGAAGAAGCCCGTGAAGTCCAAGGGCGGCAACCCGCTCCAGGGCCTGTGGCCCATCCCGCCCCAGTACCGCTTCTGGGCCATGCTCGTGGTGGTGGCCCTGGCGTGCGGCCTGGGCTTCGGCGTGATGTGGCTCTTCCTGAACGGCGGCGAAGGCGGCATCTGAGCGCGCGCCTTTCCGTCACGCACCCGTCAGGGGCAGGTTCGGAGCCACCGGCGGCTCCAGCGGCAGGAAGAGGCGGAAGATGGTGCCCTTGCCCGTCTCCGGCGCGTCCAGCGACACCTGGCCCACGTGTGAGTCGATGATGCGCTTCACCACGGCGAGCCCCAGCCCGGTGCCCTGGGCCTTGGTGGTGAAGAAGGGCTCGAAGACGCGCGCGCGCAGCTCCGCCGGGATGCCCGGCCCCGTGTCGCTGATCTCCACCTGCACGCCGGCCCGGTCCGTCCACGCCTTGCGCGCCATCACGCGCAGCGTGCCGCCCTGGGGCAGCATGGCCTGCACGGCGTTGAGCGCCACGTTGAGGAAGCACTGGCGGATGAGCCGCTCGTCCACCGTCACCGTCGGCACGTCCTCCTCCATCACCCACTCCACCCGCACCTGGGACGGCGAGGTGCCGCCCACGTCGGCGAGCGCGCTGCCCACCGCCTCCTCCAACAGCTGTGTCACCGACACCGGATACAGGTGCGGCGACGGAGGCCGCGCGAACGTGAGCAGGTCCGCGACGATGCGGTTGAGCCGGTCCGCCTCCTCCCCCACGATGTCCACCAGCGGGATGGCCGGATTCTCCGGACCGATGATGCGGCGGATGGTGGCCACCGAATTGAAGATGGCACCCAGGGGGTTGCGCACCTCGTGGGCCACCACCGCGGACAGCTCGCCCAGCGCGACCAGCCGCTCGCGGTTCACCAGCTGCTCCTGCGCGCGCGCCAGCTCCGCGTAGCTCTGCTTCAGGTCCTCCACCAGCCGCGCGCCCTCCAGCGCCAGCGATAGCTGATTGGCGATGGCGTCCGCGCGCTCCAGCTCCGCGGGCGTGAAGCGGCGGGGCCGGCGCGTCTCCACCATCACCGCTACGCCCACCATCTGGTCGTGCACGGCGAGCGGCAGCACCATGTACGACTGGGCCTCCGCGGCGCGGCGCAGCTCGTCGTCCGCCCGCACCTCCAGGCTCGCGTCCTCCACGCGGAGCGGCTGGCGCGTGCGGAACACCAGGCCCGCGAGCGAATTCTCCGACGGGTCCAGCGACACGTGACGCCCCACCAGCTCCGGGTGGCTGCCCGTCGCCGCGCGGATGGCGAGCTGTTTCCCCTGGGCATCCGGCAGAAGCACGTACGCGTCCGGCACGTCCACGATGCGCGCCAGGCTGGTGACGCCCGTGGCCAGCAGCCGGTCCAGCTCCAGCGTGGCCGCCAGCGCCTTGCCCACCTCGTGCATCAGCGCCAGGTCCTCCGCCCGGCCGCGCACCTCGTCCAGCAGCCGGTGTGACTCGATGGCAGCCGCGAAGTGCGTGCCCATGGCCTGGAGTGTCTCCACCTCCAGCGCGGTGAGCCGGCGGCGCGCGTGGAACAGCACGCTCAACGTGCCCACGCCGCGCGAGCGCACCCGCAGCGGCACCGACACCAGCGTCTGGAACGCCAGCGCCCGGAGCGCGTCGCGCGTGGGCGCGGGACACGTCTCCGCGTCCAGCACCTGCACCGCGTCCGGCATCCCACCCGGACGGGGAAGCGACCCCAGCCGCGCGCGGCGCACGCGCGCCACCGCGTCCTCGGACAGGCCGCGAGCGTACACGAGCTCCAGGGCCTCGCCCGACTCGTGCCGCGTGTCCGCGGGCAGGAGCAGGCACACGGCGTCGCAGCCCAGCAGGCCGGAAATCTCCTCCGTGCCGGAGCCGAAGAAGGCGCGCGGGTGGGGCGCGGACGCGGCCTGCGACGCCAGCCGTCCCAACGCGGTGAGCGCCGTCGCGCGCACGCTCAGCCGCTGGATGGTGCGCGCCGCGTCCAGCGCGGAGGACACCTGCTGGCCGAACAGCCGCACCGCGGCCACGTCCTCCTCACTCAGCCAGTCGGAGGCGAGCACCAGCATGGCCGTGGGCGCGTTCTCCACGTCGATGCGCACGCCCACCGCCCGGTGCGTCTCCACGCGCCGGAACACCGCCAGCACCGCGTCCATGCGCGCTTCGGACACGAAGCGGGACGCCTCCACGCCCAGGTCCTCCATCCACGCATCGCCCTCGCGCCAGGTGCGCACCAGCGCGGGCGCCCAGCCGCCAGGGGTCTCCACCCGCACGCGACCTCCCAGCGACGGCGCGTGCGGCACCAGCCGGGGGGACAGTCCCGCCACGGACAGCTCCACGCCCACACCCCGGGGCGTCAGCCACGCGAAGCCCAGCTCCAGCGCCTCCAGCCCCCGGAACACCTCCTCGCGCACCGCGTCCTCGGAGTGCAGCGCGCGCACCGCGCTGCCCAGCTCCGCCAGCCGCCGCAGCACCGTGCGGCGCCGGACGCGGGACGTCACGTCGCGCACCTGCACCACCCAATCCCTGGCATGCGGATGCACCGTCAGCTCCACGCGGAGCCCTTCGTTGCCCACGGCCAGCCACGCCTCGTAGGTGCCCGCCACGGGCGACGAACCCAGCCGCCGCGCGAGCCGATCCGCTGGGTCCTCCAACGGTCCCGGCTCCCACAGGAGCGCCGTCACGGGCTTGCCCGACAGCTGCTCTCGCTCCACGCCCATCAGGCGGGAAAGGGCCGCGTTTGAATGGATGAGCAGGCCGTCCCGAAGCACGAACATGCCCAGGGGCATGTCGTCGAAGAGGCGGTACTCCGCCCCTGGCTCCTCGGAAACCGTCCCCACCCGACGGTTCGTGCGCTCTGTGCTCCTCACC
>NZ_RAWQ01000091.1:0-37036 GCF_003668965.1 Corallococcus sp. AB030 | reverse complement strand
GCGGTGGAGGGGCGCCGCTCGGGGCTCGGGGGCGTGGGGCGCTGGCTGCTGGCGCTGGTGACGCTGTCGGGCGTGGCGTACTCGGTGAGCTTCCTCGCCGGGGAGCGGTGGCCCACCTACCGCACGCTCAACGCGCTCACGGGCGTGTGGGCCGTGTTCTTCGCCGCGTCGCTGGTGAACCTGGGCACCCTCTGGCCCAGGCATGGCCCGCGCATGGCCACGGGCCTGCTCACCGCGTTCGTGGCCTTCAGCGCCCTGCTCGCGCACGAGCAGTCCCTGGAGCTGTTCGCCCTGCCCCAGGGCCGGGAGCTGGCGGTGATGGCGCAGGGCGCGAGCCTCGTCGTCCCGGACAGGAAGCCGCGCGTCTTCGTCCTCACCGCGAAGCAGTCGGACTCCACCGCGCCGTTCCACTATCTGGACGAGTTCGGCTCCGTCTCCGTGGACGCGGAGTGGGTGGCCAAGGAGATGCTCAAGGCCCTGGTGAAGGAGCGCTTCCCCCGCGAGCGCGACGTGAGCGGCCTCTACCGCTTCGCCGCCGGCCCCGTCGCCCCGGAGCCGCGCAACTACGACATCCTCATCGACATGCGCCGCCAGCACGTGAGCGCCGTAAACCCCATTCTCCAGAAACCCCGCTAGCGCCCCGCGTCTCAGGGGAATCCCTGAGGCGTGCGCTCGGCTCCCACCCGGATTTCCGGGGAGATTCGCGCGGCCGGGAGCAACCGGCGCCGACCGGTGCAGGATCGCTCCCACCGGCGGCGTGAATCCGGGTAATGAATCGAGGAGTGAGTTCCACCGCTTCCGCTTCCGCCTGTCCCGGGGGCAGCCCCGTCCCGCGTCGCGGAAGCGGGCACGGCTTCCCCCTGGCGGCAGGAGATGCCCGCTGATGGGCGGTGAACGTCCGGTGCGGCATGACTGGGTGTACCTGGGCGCCAACTGGGCGGAGGCCCTGCGCTCGCCCCTGGTCCCGGACGTCCTCGCGCACGTCACGGCGTGGAGGGATCAGGGCCGGCCCTTCGCCGTCGCCCGGCAGGAGCCACCGGACCAGGAGGACGACCTGCGGCTGGGGCTCACCCTGCCCGACCGCCGCCACCTGTCACTGCACGGGGCCCTGTCCGCCGTGGAGCGCCACCTGCCGCCGCCCACGGTGCAGGAGGTGCGCGCCTCCGCCCCCGCGGCCTGGGGCCCTGCCCTGGATGACGTCATCGCCCTGGGCACCGCGCTGGATTTGACGGTGGGCGTGTTCGGTTCGCTGGCCTGGCAGCACCGCTCTGGCGTGCCCTTCGTGCGGCCGCTGTCGGACGTGGACCTGCTGTTCGCCCCCGCGCGCTGGTCGGACGTGGAGCGGCTGCTGTTCGGCCTGGAAGCGGTGTCCCGGCGCCACTCGGTGGTGCGCCTGGACGGCGAGGTGCTGCTGCCCGACGGCGGCGCCGTGTCCTGGCGTGAGCTGGCGCTGGAGCCCGAGCGCATCTGGGTCACCGGCCCCCGCGGCGCCAGGCCCCGCACGCTCCGCGAACTGCGCGCCCTCTTCCCCTCCGAGTCCTGAAACTCGCGGAGGAAGCACGCGCCGCGTGAATAGGCGCGCCCGCCGCCACGTCACGCAAGCCGCCATCACAACCCGTTTCCGCCGCCCATTTCGAATGACTCGCGGGGCGCTTCGCACTCCGCGCGACACACGGGCGCGTCACCTCCCTGGACAAACCCGGAAGAACGTGAAGGCCGAGGCCGCGTTGCGTCTTTCATCAACAAGAACCCGGGGTTGTAACGGACACAGGGCAGGCGACAGGGCGGGCTCCCGGCGTCTGGCCCGCTCGGGTCGGCCGCCCAATTGTCACCCTGTGAATGGTTTGGTAAAGGTTGTCTTTGGGGGCGATTGGGGCCTCTCCGTCACGATGGTGGGATTCTCCGTACAGCGCTGGGCCGCCTGGGCCCCCGGGCTCGTCCATCCTGCTTCCTGGGAAACGTGGCTCGCGACCCCGCATCCGCTCCCCGCGGAAGGCACGCCCGCGCTCGCGGCGATGCCCGCGATGATGCGCCGCCGGGTGGACCGGCTGGGCCGCATCGCGTTGCAGGCTGCGTATAACGCGCACGTGGACGCGCCGGACGCGCCCGTCATCTTCGCATCGCGTTATGGCGACCTGGGCCGCTCGGTGGAGCTGCTCACGCAGCTGGCGCGCTCGGAGCCGCTGTCGCCCACCTCCTTCAGCCTGTCGGTGCACAACGCCATCGGCGCGCTCTACTCCATCGCTCGGGGGGACACGTCCGCCTACGCCGCCATCGCCGCGGGAGAAGAGACGGTGGAGGCCGCCTTCACGGAGGCGTGCGGCCTGCTGTCGGACGGCGTCCCCCGGGTGATGGTCGTCGTCTACGAAGAGCCCGTTCCCACGCCGTGGGAACACTTCTCCCGGGACGTGGCGTTTCCCCACGCATGGGCCTGCCTCCTCTCCGCCAGCACGGGCGCGGACGCCATCCACCTGGACTGCGCGGCCAGCGCCCCGAACGCGCCCGTCGCGCCGTTGGATGCAGCGGAGCTCCCGGCGGACCTGCGCGCCCTGCGCTTCCTCGTTTCCGGAGCCTCGCGGTGGGAGCACGCGACGGGCGGCCGGTGTTGGCGGTGGGCGCGCCATGCTTGAGAAGCTCGACCGGCCGTGGCGCATCTTCGCCACCGGGTTGTCCTTCGCCACCTTCGGGCTGGGGGGACTGGCGCTGCGCCTCATCTACTTTCCGCTGCTCGCGCTCTTCGTGCGCGACCCGGAGCGGCAGCAGCGGCTGGCGCGGCTCGCGGTGCACTACACGTTCCGCTTCTTCATCGGCTACATGCGCGCGCTGGGCGTGCTGCGCTACGAGTTGCAAGGCGTGGAGAAGCTGGCGCGCTCCGGGCTGCTCATCCTGGCCAACCACCCGTCGCTCATCGACGTGGTGTTCCTCATCTCACTGGTCCCCAACGCGGACTGCGTGGTGAAGGCGAGCCTGGCGAACAACCCGTTCACACGCGGCCCCATCCGGGCGACGCGCTACCTGAGCAACGACTCCGGGCCCGGGCTCGTCCAGGACTGCATCGAGTCCGTGAAGGCCGGCAACAACCTCATCATCTTCCCGGAGGGCTCGCGCACACCGCTCGACGGGAACATGCAGCTGCAGCGAGGCGCCGCCAACATCGCGGTGCGCGGCCCGTGCGACATCACGCCGGTCATCATCCGCTGCGAGCCTCGGGGCCTCACCAAGGGCATGCCCTGGTGGAAGGTGCCGGAAAAGCCCATGCACTACGTCATCCGCGTGGAGGACGACATCCACGTGTCCGCCCAGGACGCGGAAGCGGGCGAGGCGGCGAAGGCCGCGCGCCAGCTCACCACCCGGCTGCACGACCATTTCTCCAGGGGGAGCCAGGAACATGTTGGAGCTTGAGCAGGAAATAAAGCGGCTGGTCATCGACACGCTGAACCTTGAGGACCTGAAGCCGGACGACATCGATCCGGCGGCGCCGCTGTTCGTCGAAGGGCTGGGGCTGGACTCCATTGACGCCCTGGAGCTCGGCCTCGCGTTGCAGAAGTCCTATGGCGTCGTGCTGGCGAGCGACTCCAAGGAGAATCGCCGTCACTTCGCCAGTGTTCGGGCGCTCGCGGACTTCGTCAGCACCCACCGCACCCGTTCCTAAGCAGCCCCCGTCAAAACCAAAGCGAGGACTCACCCCATGACCAAGCACGAGCTGTTCGAGCGCCTGAGCGCCATCCTCCAGGAAACCTTCGACATCGAGCCGTCCCGCATCGTCCCGGAGGCGCGTCTGCACGACGACCTCGACATCGACAGCATCGACGCCATCGACCTGCTGGTGCGCCTGAAGCCGGTGACGGGCCAGCGCGTTCCGCCGGAAGTCTTCCGCTCCGTGCGGACCATCCAGGACGTGGTGGACGCGCTGTACGGTCTGCTCGGCAGCGACTCCGCCGCGGCGTGAAACGTCTGCGTCCGGTGCTGTTGGGGCTCTTGAGCCTCGCCTATCCCCCGCTCGTCTATCTGGGCCTGGGCCACTTCGAGCCCCGCTGGATGGCGCTGCCCCTGGCGGCCATGGCGGTGGTGCGCGCGGTGGCCACGCGGGAGAAGATGTGGCTCGCGGCCGCGGTGGGCGCCCTGGTGCTCGCGGGCTCCAGCATGCTGGGCAACAACGCCCTGCCCCTGAAGCTCTACCCGGTGCTGGTGAACGCGGTGCTCCTCACCGTATTCCTCACCAGCCTGGTGTATCCACCCAGCGTGATTGAGCGGCTGGCGCGGCTTCGGGAGAAGGACCTGCCCCCGTCGGGCGTGGCCTACACGCGCCGGGTGACGCAGGTGTGGTGCGGCTTCTTCGTCCTCAACGGCGCGCTCGCGCTCACCACGGCGCTCTTCGCGAGCGACGCGACCTGGGCGCTCTACAACGGCCTCATCGCCTACGGCCTCATGGGCCTGCTGTTCGCGGGCGAGTGGGTGGTGCGGCAGCGGGTGCGCGCACGGCACGCCCATGGCTGAGCCGCTCGCGCTCGAAACCCTCCTCGTCCACGGCCGTCCCGCCGGGCACCCCGTGGCCCGGAGCGAGGACGGCGTGCGGGACTTCGGTGCGTTCCGCGCGCGGGTCGCCGGCTGGCGCTCGGCCTTCGCGGCGCACGGAGGCCAGCGCTACGCCCTCTTCACCGAGGACACCTTCGAGTTCGCCGCCGCGCTCCTGGGCGCCTGGCACGCGGGGGTGTGCATCTACCTGCCCGCGGACGCGCGCCCCGCCACGCTGGACGCGCTGAAGGCCCACGTGGACGGCTTCGCGGGCCGGGCCCCCCAGGGACAGGGGCCGCTGGCGCCCGCGATGAACGAGGACGGGACCGCCGCCGCGTTCCAGGCATTGTCACCCGGGCTCGCCGCGCTGGTCGTCTACACGTCGGGCTCCAGCGGAGAACCCACCGCCATCCCCAAGCGCCTGTCGCAGCTGTCCAGCGAGGTGGCCACGCTGGGCCGGCTGTTCGACGAGGCCGTGGGGGACGTGCCGGTGCTGGCCACCGTGTCTCACCAGCACATCTACGGACTGCTGTTCCGGGTGCTGTGGCCGCTGACGTCCGGACGCCCGTTCGATGCGACTGCCCTGCCCTATCCGGAGGACATCCTGGCCGCGCTCCAGACCGGCCCCGGCCTGTTGGTGGCGAGCCCCGCGCACCTGAAGCGCTTGCCGGCCACGCTGGACTGGGCGGCCGTGCGCGGGAACCTGCGCGGGCTGTTCTCCTCTGGCGGACCGCTCACCCCCGAAGCGCTCCAGGCCTGCCGCGACCTCCTGGGCCGGGCGCCGGTGGAGGTGTACGGCAGCTCGGAGACGGGCGGCGTCGCATGGCGCCGGCGCGACACGGACGACAGCGCGTCCTGGCGCACGATGCCGGGCGTGGAGGTGCGCGCGGAAGACGACGCGCTCCGCGTCCAATCCCCCCACCTGGACCTGCCCCCGGGCGAGTGGTTCACCACGGAGGACCGCGCGCGGCCCGTGCCCGGCGGCTTCGAGCTGTTGGGGCGCCGCGACCGGCTGCTCAAGCTGGAGGAGAAGCGCGTGTCGCTCTCCGCCATGGAGCGGACGCTGGTGGCCGGGGGCCTGTTGCGCGAGGCCCGGGTGCTGCCCCTCACCGAAGGGCACCGGGTGATTCTGGCGGTGGTGGGGGTGCCGGACGCGGAAGGCTGGCGGCTCCAGGAGTCGGGGGGCAGGCGGTCCCTGAGCCAGGCGCTGCGCGAGAAGTTGGCCCCGCATTTCGAGTCCAGTGCCTTGCCGCGCCGGTTCCGGTATCTGGAGGCCATGCCGGTCAACTCCCAGGGCAAATCCACCGAGGCGGCGCTCACCGCGCTCTTCGACCCGAAGCGTCCCCCGTTCCGCGTGCTGGAGCGCTCCGACGAGCGCGTGCTGCTGGCGGTGGAGGTCCCCGCGAATTCGCCCTACTTCGAAGGGCACTTCCCGGGCTCGCCCATCCTGCCCGGCGTCGTGCAGGTGGAGTGGTCACTGCTGCTGGGCCGCGAGCACTTCGCGCTGCCGCCGGACTTCCTCCGCATCGAGACGCTGAAGTTCCAGCAGGTCATTCCACCCGGCACGCTGCTGTCGCTGGAGCTCACCTGGGCGAAGGAGTCCGGGCGGCTGGGGTTCAAGTTGACGTCGGCCGCGGGCTCGCACGCCAGCGGCCGCATCGTGTTGGGGGGAGGGGCAGGATGAAGGTCTGCGCGGTGATTCCGGTCTACAACCACGGCGAGGCCGTGGGCGCGGTGGTGAAGGCGGTGCGCAGCCACGGGCTGCCCTGCGTGCTGGTGGACGACGGCAGCGAGCCCGGCTGCGCGGCGGTGCTGGACGGCCTGGCGCGCGAGGACAGCGAGCACGTGGAGGTGGTCCGCCTGCCCCAGAACGAGGGCAAGGGCGGCGCGATGATGGCGGGCCTGCGCGCGGCCCTCTCCCGGGGCTACAGCCACGCGCTGCAAATCGACGCGGACGGCCAGCACAACGCCAACGACATCCCGCGCTTCCTGGAGCTGGCGAAGGCGCAGCCGGACATGATGGTGTGCGGCACGCCCGTCTATGACGAGTCCGTGCCCAAGGGCCGGCTGTACGGCCGCTACGCCACGCACATCTGGGTGTGGATCAACACGCTGTCGTTCGCCATCCGCGATTCCATGTGCGGCTTCCGCGTGTATCCGCTGCAGCCCACCGTGGCGCTCATCGACTCGGTGAAGATCGGCAAGCGGATGGACTTCGACGTGGAGGTGCTGGTGCGCCTGTTCTGGCGCGGCATGCGCATCCTCAACCAGCCCACCCAGGTGCGCTACCCCACCGACGGCATCTCCCACTTCGACGTGCTCTGGGACAACGTGCGCATCTCCGGCATGCACGCCCGGCTCTTCTTCGGGATGTTGGTGCGGCTGCCCGTGCTCCTCTGGAACAAGGTGGCGAAATGAAGTCCCGCCACTGGGCGGAGATGGGGGAAACCACCTTCGTGGCTGGCATCTGGATCCTCTACTGGGTCCACCGGCTGCTGGGGCGCTGGCCCTTCCGCGTCTGCCTCTACCCGGTGGTGCTGGTGAACTGGCTCCGGCGGCCGGTGCTGCAGCACTCGTCGCGCCAGTACCTGAAGCGGATGCAGACCGCGACCGGGGCCCTGGGGCGCGAGCCCCACTGGCGCGACAGTGTGCGTCACGTGCTGATGTTCGCGGAGACCATGCTGGACAAGCTGCTCGCGGTGAGCGGGCGCTACCGCTTCGAGAGCGTCCGCACCGAAGGCCGCGAGGAGCTCTACGAGGCGGCGAAGTCCGGCAAGGGCGGCATCATCGTCACCGCGCACATGGGCTGCCTGGAGCTGTGCCGCACCATGGCGGAGCGCCGGGGCGAGGTGAAGCTCAACATCCTGGTGCACACGCTGCACGCGGAGCAGTTCAACCGCCTGCTCAAGCGGCTCAACCCGGAGAACGACTTCCGGCTGATGGAGGTCACGGACATGGGCCCGGCCACCGCGGTCGCGCTGAACGAGCGCGTGGAGGCCGGAGAGTTCGTGGTCATCGCGGGCGACCGCATCCCGGTGAATTCCGCCCAGACCGTGCGCGTCGACTTCCTCGGCCACCCGGCGCCATTTCCGGTGGGCCCCTACGTACTGGCGGCGCTGCTCAAGTGTCCGCTCTACCTGCTGGGCTGCATCCATGAGGGCAAGGGCTACACCATCCACTTCGAGCGCCTCTTCGAGCGCGTCGTGCTGCCTCGGGGCAAGCGCGAGCAGGCGCTCACCGACTGCGCGCAGCACTACGCAGCCCGGGTGACGGCGCTCCTCCAGCGCGCGCCCTACGACTGGTTCAACTTCTTTCCCTTCTGGGATCAGGTGCATGTCTCCGCGAAGCCCCCCACTTTCTGACACCCCGGTCCGCTTCGACGGCGGACGGCTGACGCTCGAGGACGTGGGCGCCCTGTCGCGCCGCGAGCGCCCCGCGGAGCTGGGCACGGCCCCGGCCTTCCGCCAGCGCATCGCCAAGGGCGCCGCGTTCCTGGACCGGCTGCTGGCGGAGGACGGCGTCATCTACGGCGTCACCACCGGCTACGGCGACTCCGTCACGGTGTCCATCCCGCCCGCGCTCGTCGCGGAGCTGCCGCACCACCTCTACACGTACCACGGCATCGGCGCGGGCCGGTTCCTCACCCCGGAAGAGACGCGCGCGGTGCTGGCCACTCGGCTGGCGTCGCTGTCGCAAGGCTTCTCCGGCGTGGGCGTGCCGCTGCTCACCCAGTTGGAGCTGCTGCTCCAGCACGACGTGCTGCCCATGATTCCGGCGGAAGGCTCCGTGGGCGCGTCCGGCGACCTGACGCCCCTGTCCTACGTGGCGGCGGTGCTCTGCGGCGAGCGCGACGTGTGGCACCGGGGCGAGCGCAAGCCCGCGGCGCAAGTGCTGAAGGAGCTGGGCATCGCGCCCCTCAAGCTGCGGCCGAAGGAAGGCCTGGCCATCATGAACGGCACCGCCGTGATGACGGCCCTGGCGTGCCTGGCGTGGGAGCGGGCGGAGTACGTGTCCCGGCTCGCCACGCGGCTCACGGCGTTCAACGTGCTGGCGAGCGCCGGCAACGCGCACCATTACGACGAGACGCTCTTCGCGGCGAAGCCCCACGCGGGCCAGCAGCGCGTGGCGGCCCGGCTGCGCGCGGACCTGGTCACGGACCGGCCGCCTCGCAACGAGCAGCGGCTCCAGGACCGGTACTCGCTGCGGTGCGCGCCGCACGTCATCGGAGTGCTGGAGGACGCGCTGCCGTACTTCCGCACGCTCATCGAGAACGAGCTGAACAGCGCCAACGACAACCCGCTCATCGACCCGGACGGCGAGCGGGTGCTGCACGGCGGCCACTTCTACGGCGGCCACATCGCCTTCGCCATGGACGGGCTGAAGACCGCGGTAGCCAACGTGGCGGACCTGTTGGACCGGCAGCTGGCGCTGCTGGTGGACCCGCGCTTCAACCACGGGCTGCCCGCGAACCTCTCCGCGTCCACCGGCGCCCGCGCGGCCATCAACCACGGGCTCAAGGCGGCGCAGATCAGCGTCTCCGCGTGGACCGCGGAAGCGCTGAAGCAGACCATGCCCGCGTCCGTCTTCTCCCGCTCCACCGAGTGCCACAACCAGGACAAGGTGAGCATGGGCACCATCGCCGCGCGCGACTGCCTGCGCGTGCTGGAGCTGACGGAGCAGGTGGTCGCGGCCATGCTCATCGCGGCGCGCCAGGGCGTCACCCTGCGTCAGCGGATTGACGCGGACGCGAAGCCCGGCCCCGCGATGGCCGCGATGCACGCGGACCTGGAAGCACGCATCCCCTTGCTGGTGGAGGACCGGGCGCTGGACGGTGAGCTGCAGGGATTGATCACCGCCATCCGCCGTCGGGAGTGGAGGCTGCATGAAGCCTGACCTGAGCTGCGAGCTGGAGATCGACCCGGCGTTCCACGATCTCGACATGATGGAGATCGTCTGGCACGGCCACTACGTGAAGTACCTGGAGCTGGCGCGCGCCGTCATCCTGCGCAAGCACGACTACGACTGGCCGCAGATGCGCGAGTCCGGGTACGGCTGGCCCGTGGTGGAGATGAAGCTCAAGTACGTCTCCCCCATCTCCTACAAGCAGCGCATCATCGTGCGCGCCGAAATCACCGAGTGGGAGAACCGGCTGCGCTTCGACTACCTGCTGCGCGACGCGGACACCGGGCGCAAGGTGAACCAGGCCCACACCATCCAGGTCGCGGTGTCCTTGAAGACAGGCGAGATGGAATACGTCTGCCCGGAAGTCCTCTGGAAGAAGCTGGGAGTGTGGCCGGGATGAAGCCCTTCCTCGTGTTGATGCTGTCGCTCTTGTCCGTGAGCGCCCACGCCGCGGACCTGGTGAAGGACGTGCGCGCGCGCCTGGTGGACGCGCCGCTGGTGCGCGGCCAGTTCGAACAGAAGAAGACCGTGCAGGGCTTCAAGAAGCCGCTCGTGTCCAAGGGAGACTTCCTCCTCGCCCGCGACCAGGGAGTGCTCTGGAACACGCGCACGCCGTTCGCTTCCACGCTGACGCTCACGCGCAAGTCGCTGAGCGCGCAGCAGGCCACGGGCGGCGCGGCCTATCACCTGGACTCCACCAAGGAGCCCGCGCTGGCGGCGGTGAACGAGCTGCTCTTCGCGCTCTTGTCGGGCGACGTCGCGGCGCTCCAGAAGCGCTTCACGGTCGAGGGCGCGCTGGTCGGCGACAAGGGCTGGAAGCTGGATTTGACGCCCACGGACGCGGGGCTCGCGCGCGTCTTCAAGCACATCCACCTGGAGGGTGACGGGTACGTGCGCCAGGTGCAATTGGACGAGACGCGCGGCGACAGCAGCGTCATTTCGTTCGAGCAGCTCGCGCAGACGCCTCCTCCCGACGCCACGGAAGCGGAACGCCTTGGCAAATAAGCTGGCCATCCTGTGGGCGCTGGTGGTGCTCGCCGTGGGCATTCACCAGGTGCGGTTCTGGCGCTCCGCGAGCCTGGACACGGACGTGCTCGCGCTCCTGCCGGAGGACGAGCAGGCGCCGGAGGTGGACGCCGCCACGCGCAAGCTCGCGGACGAAGCCGGCCGGCAGCTCGTGCTGCTGGTGGGCGCCAAGGACTGGCCGTCCGCGCAGAAGGCCGCGGACGAGGCCACGCGCGTGCTCACGGAGTCCTCGGACCTGCTGGAGCCGGCGGTGGTGGACACCTCCGCGCTGGAGCAGGCGGTGGACTTCTACCGTCCCTATCGCGACCGGTTGCTCACGCCCGCGCAGCGCAAGTGGCTGGCGCACGCGACGCCGGAGGAGCTGGGCGGCACGGCGCTGATGAAGCTGTATCAACCCGCGGGCGCGCAGCTGACGGACTGGAACGCGGATCCGCTGGGCCTGTGGCAGGACTGGTGGCAGGCCCGCGCGGCGGAGACGTCCGCCCGGCCCCGCGACGGACGCATGTGGCTGTCCGGCGAGGAGCGCGAGTGGGTGCTCCTCATGTGGAAGAGCAAGGTGTCCGCCTTCGCGCTGGGAGACGGCTCGCGCGTCACCGCCACGGTGGAGCGGGCGCGCGCGAAGGTGGAGGCCTCGGTGCCCGGCGGACGGCTGGTGGCCGCGGGCGTGCCGCTGTACGCGGAGGCCGCTGCGGCGCAGGCGAGCTGGGAGATGTCCACCATCGGCTTCGGGTCGCTGGCGGCGGTGCTCCTCCTCGTCTGGCTCACCTTCCGCTCGCTGCGGCCCATCCTCCTCGTGGGCGTGTCGCTCACGCTGGGCTGCGCGGTGGCGCTCACGGTCACCGCGCTGGTGTTCGACCGGGTGCACCTGCTCACGCTCGTCTTCGGCTCCAGCCTGGTGGGCGTGGCGGAGGACTACGGCTTCCACTACTTCGCCGCGCGTCAGGGCAAGGCCCCTTCGGAGCGCGGTCCGGTGATGCGCGCGCTCCTGCCCGGCATGGTGCTCGCGCTCGTCACCAGCGTGGTGGCGTACCTGGCGCTGGGCGTGGCGCCCTTCCCGGGCCTGCGGCAGATGGCGGTGTTCTCCGCCGCCGGCCTCACCGCCGCGTTCCTCACCGTGGTGTGCTGGTTCCCCTCGCTGGACACGGGCGCCCTGCCCGTCACGTCCTTCGCGGAGCGCTTCTCCGCGTCCATCACCCGCTGGCCGCGCGTCTCGTCCACCCCCGCGTGGTGGCTGTCCGGCGCGGTCGTCACGGTGCTCGTGGCCGTGGGCATCTGGAAGCTGGAGCCCCGGGACGACCTGCGCCAGCTGCAGGGCGCACCCGCGAACCTCATCGCGGATCAGCGGGAACTGGGGCGCCTGTTGGGACTGCCCAGTCCGGCGCAGTTCTTCCTGGTGCAGGGAGACAGCGACGAACAGGTGCTCGCGCGCGAAGCCGTGCTGAAGACGAAGCTGGACTCGCTCGTCTCCGAGAAGGTGTTCGCGGGCTACCGCGCCGTGTCTGATTGGCTTCCGTCCGAAGCACAGCAGCGCGAGGACGCGGCCCTGAGCGCCCGCGCGGAGGCCCTGGCGGTCGCCGCCGTCAGCGAGTCCACGGGTGAAGCCCCTACGCGCGCCGCGTTCTCCCCGGAGCCGCTCACGCCCAAGCAATTCCTCGCCGGTCCCGCCGCGGCGGTCATCCGGCAGCAGTGGCTGGGGACGCTGGGCAAGGCGCAATACAGCGTCCTCATGCTGCGCGGCCTCAACGACCCCAAGGTGCTGCCCCGTCTGGAAGAGGTGGCCCAGGGCCTGGAGGGCGTCCGCTGGGTGGACAAGACGGCGGAGATTTCCGGCCTGCTCAGCCGCTACCGCCGCATCATGGGCGGGCTCATCGTCGCGGGTTACTTCGCGGTGTTGCTCACGTTGGTGGCTCGCTTCGGGCGCCAGGCGTGGCGCGCGTGGGTTCCCTCCGTGCTGGGCACGCTGCTGACGCTCGCCATCTTCGGGTGGGCGGGCGCGCCGCTGCAGCTCTTCACCGTGCTGGGGCTGGTGCTGCTGCTGGGCATGGGCGTGGACTACGGCATCTTCCTTCTGGAGCACCCCGGTGACGGCTCCGCGTGGCTCGCGGTGGCGCTGGCCGGCGTGAGCACGCTCCTCTCCTTCGGGCTGTTGGGTCTTTCCGCCACGCCCGCGCTGCGCTCGTTCGGCCTCGCCATGCTGCTCGGCGAGGTCACCATCTGGATCCTCACCCCTTGTTTCCGACTTCCACCCGGGAAAGACACACATTGAAAACTGAATCGGCGGACATCCTCATCATCGGCGCGGGCCCCGCGGGCTCCGTCGCGGCGGGCCTCCTTCGCAAGCAGGGCCGTGATGTCCTCGTGCTGGAGCGCGAGCAGTTCCCCCGCTTCTCCATTGGCGAGAGCCTGCTGCCGCAGAGCATGGAGTACATCCAGGAGGCCGGCTTCCTCCAGGACGTGGTGGAGGCGGGCTTCCAGTACAAGAACGGCGCCGCCTTCGAGCGCGCCGGCAAGTACACGGACTTCGACTTCCGCGAGAAGTTCAGCCCCGGCTGGGCCACCACCTACCAGGTGCAGCGCGCCCGCTTCGACCAGATTTTGGCCCAGGCCGCGGAGAAGAAGGGCGCCACCGTGCGCTTCCGCCACGAGGTGCTGACCGTGGACTTCTCCAGCGGGCAGCCGGTGGTGACGGCGCGCTCCCCTGAAGGCGAGACGTACCAGGTGAAGGCGCGCTTCCTCCTGGACGCGAGCGGCTTCGGCCGCGTGCTGCCGCGCATGTTGAACCTGGAGACGCCGTCGAACTTCCCCGTGCGCGGCGCCATCTTCACGCACGTGGTGGACAACGTTCCGCTCGGCACCTTCGACCGGAACAAGATCCGCGTCACGACGCACCCGGAGCACGTGCACGTCTGGTACTGGACCATCCCCTTCTCCGACGGCCGCTGCTCGCTGGGCGTGGTCGCGAAGAAGGAGTTCCTGGACCAGTACACCGGCACGGACACGGAGCGGCTCCAGGCCATCGTGAAGGAGGCGCCGTCGCTGCAGAACCTCCTGAAGAACGCCGTCTGGGACACGCCCGCGCGCAAGCTCACCGGCTACGCGGCCAACGTGAAGTCGCTGTGGGGCCCGGGCTTCGCGCTGCTGGGCAACGCGGGCGAGTTCCTGGACCCCGTGTTCTCCTCGGGCGTCACCATCGCCTTCAAGTCCGCGAGCCTCGCCTCCGCCTGTATCGCCCGTGAGTTCGCGGGGGAGAAGGTGGACTGGGAGAACGACTACGCGAAGCCGCTCAAGGCCGGCGTGGACACCTTCCGCACCTTCGTGGAGTCCTGGTACGAGGGCGGCTTCCAGGACATCATCTTCCACCCGAACCCGTCGGAAGACGTGCGCCGGATGATCTCCGCCATCCTCGCGGGCTACGCGTGGGACAAGAACAACCCCTACGTGGCGGACAGCAAGCGGCGCCTGACCGTCCTCGAGGCGCTGTGCGCGGCGTAGTCACCGCCCTGCTCGTCGCGGGGCTGGTGGCCTGCACCAGCACGCCCCGGCCCCGGCCCGCCGCTCCTGGCGAGCCGCTGCCGGAGCTGCGCCTGGCGCCCGCCGCCCTCGGGGCGTCCGTGAGCCTGGCGCAGCAGCTGGTCTTCGCGCACGAGCAGGACCCCGGAGGCCCCCGCTCCCTGGAGGCCCTCCTGGAGGTGGACCCGGCCCAGATGCAGCTGGCCGGGTTGGCCATGGGGCACCGCATCCTCACCCTGCGCTGGGACGGCAACCACCTGGACGAGGAGCGGGACCCCCGCCTGCCCGCCCAGTTCAACTCCGCGCTCGTCATCCGGGACGTGCAGCTCGTCTACTGGCCGGCCGACGCCGTGCGCGCCGCCCTGCCCGTGGGCTGGACGCTGGAGGACGGACCGGGACAGCGGACCCTGTCGAAGAACGGCAGGGAATGGGTGTCGGTGCGCTACGATGGCACCCCGCGCTGGGAAGGGCGCACGCAGCTCACCAACCACTCCGAGCACTACCAGCTCACCATCGAATCGCACGTCGCGGACGAGTGACAGCCCATGCCTCCTCCTGTCTTCCTCAACCAGCTGGGCCTCGTCTGCGCATTGGGCTCCGGGAAGCAGGAGGTGGCCCGGGCGCTGTTCGCGGACACCGTCTCCGGCGTCGCCTCGCATGCCGGGTACGCGGACCGTCCGCTGCACCTGGGCGTCGTCACCGCACCGCTCGCGGCGCAGGACGCCCTGCCCCCTTCCCAGCACAGCCGCAACAACGCGCTCCTGCTCACGGCATTGGCGCAGGTGCGCGCCGAGATTGACGCCGCCATCGCCCGGTTCGGTCCCTCGCGCGTGGCGGTGGTGATGGGCACCAGCACCTCCGGCATCGGTGAAAGCGAGTCGGCCATCGCCGGCCACCTGGCCACGGGCGAGCTGCCGCCCCGCTTCCATTTGCAGCAGCAGGAGCTGGGCTCCCCGGCGCTGGCGCTCTCGCACGTGCTGGGCACCCGGGGCCCCGCCTACGTCATCTCCACCGCGTGCTCCTCCAGTGCCAAGGCCCTGGCCAGCGCGGCGCGGATGCTGCGCACGGGCACCGTGGACGCGGTGCTGACCGGCGGCGTGGATTCGCTGTGCGGCTTCACCGTCGCGGGCTTCCGCTCGCTGGACTCCGTGAGCGAGGAGCGCTGCAACCCGATGAGCGCACACCGCCACGGCATCAACATCGGCGAAGCGGCGGCGCTGTTCCTGATGACGCGCGAGCCGGGGCCGGTGCGCCTGTCCGGCTGGGGCGAGTCCTCCGACGCGCACCACATCTCCGCGCCGGAGCCCGGCGGCAAGGGCGCCATGGCAGCCATCCAGGAGGCCCTGAAGCGCGCGGGGCTTTCGCCGGAGCAGGTGGACTACGTGAACCTGCACGGCACCGCCACGCCGCAGAACGACGCCATGGAGACCCGCGCCGTGCACGCGCTGCTGGGGCCGGGCGTGAAGGCCAGCTCCACCAAGCCGCTCACCGGCCACACGCTGGGGGCCGCGGGCGCGCTGGAGGCGGCCTTCGCGTACCTCACGCTGGTGGACAACCCGGAGGGACATCTGCCCGGGCACTTCTGGGACGGGGCCGTGGACGACTCGCTGCCGGCGCTGTCGCTGGTGAAGCCGGGGGAGTCGCTGGGGCGTCCGGTGAAGAGCGTGCTGAGCAATTCGTTCGCCTTCGGGGGCAGCAACGCCGCCCTCGTGCTGGAGCGCGCATGATGCGCATCGTGATTGATCAGCCCGTCGAGGAGCTGGTGCCCCATCAGGGACGCATGCGGCTGCTCGACCGCGTCCTGGAAGGCGACGCGGACTCGCTGCTCGCGGAGGTCACCGTGCGCGAGGACAGCCTCTTCTACGCGGACGGCGTCGTGGGCGGCTGGGTGGGCATCGAGTACATGGCGCAGGCCGTGGCCGCGTGGGCCGGGTGGCATGCGCGCAAGCGCGGCGGCACGCCCCGGGTGGGCTTCCTGCTGGGCACGCGCCGCTACGAGTGCAACCGCCCCACGTTCAAGCTGGGCGAAACCCTGCGCATCGAGGTCCACCGCCAGTTCTCCGCGGACAACGGGCTGGGCCAGTTCGACTGCACCTTGCGCATCGGGACGGAGCAGGTGGCCACGGCGGCGCTGACGGTCTACGAGCCGCAACCGGGGCAGGACCTGGGAAGGGGCAACACAGATGGGTGACAAGACGGTGCTGGTGACGGGCTCCAGCCGGGGCATCGGCCGCGCCATCGCGCTGCGCCTGGCCCGCGACGGCTACGACGTCGTGGTGCACTGCCGCAGCAAGCGCGAGGAGGCGGACGCGGTGGCCGCCCAGATTCGTGAGGCCGGCCGCGAGTCCCGCGTGCTCCAGTTCGACGTGGCGGACCGCGCCGCCACGCAGGCCGCGCTGCTTTCGGACGTGGAGGCTCACGGCTGCTACTACGGCGTGGTGTGCAACGCGGGCATCGCTCGCGACAACGCCTTCCCCGCGATGACGGCGGAAGAGTGGGATGGCGTCATCCACACCAACCTGGACGCGTTCTACAACGTGCTCAACCCGCTCACGATGCCCCTGGTGCGCCGCAAGAAGCCGGGCCGCATCGTCACGCTGTCGTCCGTGTCCGGGCTCATGGGCAACCGGGGCCAGGTGAACTACAGCGCCGCCAAGGCGGGCATCATCGGCGCGACGAAGGCGCTGGCGGTGGAGCTGGCCAAGCGCGACATCACCGTCAACTGCGTGGCGCCGGGCCTCATCGACACGGAGATGGTGCCTCCGGAGGTCCTGGAGGAGGCGCTCAAAATCATTCCCGCCCGCCGGATGGGCAAGCCCGAGGAGGTCGCCGCCGCGGTGGCCTTCCTCATGTCCGAGGACGCGGCCTACATCACGCGGCAGGTGATTTCGGTGAACGGGGGGATGATCGGATGAAGCGCGTAGTCGTCACCGGAGTCGGTGCGCTGAGCCCCCTGGGCCATGACTGGAAGACGGTCGAGGCGCGGCTGCGCGCGCGCCAGAACGCCGTCCAGGTGATGGAGCCCTGGAAGGCCTACGAAGGTCTGAACACGCGGCTGGGCGCGCCCGCCCTGCCCTTCGAGCTGCCGCCGTCCGCGTACTCGCGCAAGACGACGCGCACCATGGGCCGCGTGGCGCTGATGGCGACGCGGGCCAGCGAGCTGGCGCTCCAGGACGCGGGCCTGTTGGGCAGCCCCCTGGTGAAGAGCGGGAAGATGGGCATCGCCTACGGCTCCTCAGCGGGGACGCCGGAGAACATGGGCGACTTCGGGAAGATGATCACCCACAAGACGACGGAGGGCATCACCGCGACGACGTACCTGCGGATGATGTCCCATACGGCGGCGGTGAACATCGGCGTCTTCTTCGGCGTCACCGGGCGCATCATCACCACGTCCAGCGCGTGCACCTCCGGCAGCCAGGGCATTGGCTACGCGTATGAAGCCATCAAGCTGGGCCGCCAGGTGGCGATGCTCGCGGGCGGCGCGGAGGAGCTGGACGCCACGGGCGCGGCGGTGTTCGACACCCTCTTCGCCACCAGCACCAAGCACAACGAAGCGCCGCACCAGTCCCCCCGCCCCTTCCACGCCGAGCGCGACGGGCTGGTGCTGGGCGAGGGCGCGTGCACGCTGGTGCTGGAGGAGCTGGAGCACGCGAAGGCGCGCGGCGCCACCATCCACGCGGAGCTCTTGGGGTACGGCACCAACAGCGACGGCCGCCACGTGACGCAGCCCAACGCGGACACCATGGCGGAGGCCATGCGGCTGGCGCTGGAGGACGCGGGCGTGCCTGCTTCCGCCATCCCCTACGTCAACGCGCACGGCACGGCGACGGACACGGGCGACGTGGCGGAGAGCGCGGCGACGAAGACCGTCTTCGGGGAGAAGGTCGCCATCTCCAGCCTCAAGAGCTACATGGGCCACACGCTGGGGGCCTGCGGCGCGCTGGAGGCGTGGATGACCATCCAGATGATGCGCTCGGACTGGTTCGCGCCCACGCTGCACCTGACCGCGGACTCCGTGGATCCGAAGTGCGCGCCCCTGGACTATGTCGTGGGTGAGGGACGTGCGTTGCAGACGGACCTGGTGATGAGCAACAACTTCGCCTTCGGTGGCATCAACACCTCGTTGATCTTCCGCCGCTGGCCTTGATGCCTGGAGACACCGCCATGAAGAAAGCCCTCCTGTTGCTGGCCCTGACCGCCGCGAGCCCCGCCCTGGCGCGCGACACCGTGACGAAGGTGAAGCTGGCGGACGTGATGGCCCTGCCCGAGGCCAAGCAGAAGCTGGACGGCTCGGTGAAGTTCTTCATGGCGGGCGCGAAGACGCCCAACGTGCTGAAGACGCTGGGCAGCGACACCTCGAACAAGAAGACCAACGGCGTGGGCAAGTCGGACGACTACGCCTGCAAGTGGGCCGCCCTCTCCGCGATCATCGCCCTGCAGGAGGGCGCGAAGAAGAACGGCGCCAACGCGGTGGTCAACGTCGTCAGCTACTACAAGAAGGTGGAGTTCAAGAGCGCCACCGAAATCGAGTGCCACGCCGGCAGCTTCGTCACCGGCGTCGCGCTCAAGGGCGACTACGCCACCATCGCCAAGTAGTCCCGCAGGCTGTTCCGCGCGGTGGGTCCTACCGCCGCGCGGGCACCTCGATGCGGCAGACGCTCCCGGGCGCCAGGTTCCGCGAGCGCATCCAGTCCTCCAGGTCGCGGTCGATGCGCGCCGAGGCCTCCGCGTTGAAGCGACGGTTGTCCTGGAGCTTCCAGCCCTGCGGGTAGTTGCCCGAGTAGCCGTTCACCGTGGGCACGCCGTGCTCGCCGGACGCCCACACGGCGTCCAGCTGGTACTTCCACTCCTGGGCCTCGCCGGACGTCGGCGCGTAGAAGAAGGTCACGCAGCCCGGTGCGATGCGCGCGGCCACCGACTCCACATCCGCGCGCGCTTCGTGCCGGTCGTAGGCGGGACTGGCGAGCCCCTGCTCCAGGAGACACAGCGCGCCCAGGCCCACCGCCAGCGCAGCGCGTCCGGAGTCCCACTGCCGCTGGAGGTACAGGGCCAACCCCACGGCCGCGGGCACCAGCAGCCACATGCCAATGCGGGCCAGGGCCCGGATGGCCGCCGCGCCGGGCACGCCGTGGA
This sequence comes from Corallococcus sp. AB030, assembly GCF_003668965.1. Lineage (NCBI taxonomy): Bacteria > Pseudomonadati > Myxococcota > Myxococcia > Myxococcales > Myxococcaceae > Corallococcus > Corallococcus sp. AB030. The sequence continues at coordinate 17,947 of NZ_RAWQ01000091.1, read as the reverse complement.
AGACGAGCCACCAGGGCGTGTAGCCGCCGGTGTAGCGCGACGCGAGCACCACCGTGGCCACCGCCACGACGAGCAGCAGTCGCACCGCGGGCCGTGAGCGCGCCTGCCACAGGCCGATGGCAGCCAGCACCGGGGTGACGAAGCCGAAGCCCAGGCGGTGCTCCCACGCCACGGGCATGCGCTGGAACTTGGAGAAGCCGTTGGTCCACCCGTACAGCCAGCTGTCCTGGCCCACGAAGAACCAGCTCCAGAAGCGCGGCACCATGGGCGAGACTTCCGCGAAGGTGCGCAGCCCCACTGTGCCAATGGCCTGACGTGAGTGCAGGACGAGCGGCGCGAGCAGCGCCAGCCCCAAGACTCCGAAGCCCGCGAGCGCCGGGAGGTGGCGGCGCAGCGCCGTCAGCAGCGGACCGCGCGTGTCCCGGAAGACGAGCCCGGCGATGAACGCCAGCAGCAGGAAGAAGAAGAGGAACCATCCCCAGTAGAAGCCCGCGTAGAGCTGGGCCACGAACGCGCCCACCAGCAGCGCGGACCAGGCCATCCCACGCCGCCGGTCCGTCTCCGGCCGCGTCAGCGCGATGACCGCGCCCACGGCGATGAGCGCGAAGAACTGTCCTTCCAGCTGCGGATGGTTGAGCTGGTTGATGCGCGGCGCGCCGGCCGTGAAGAGCACCGCGCCCACCACCGCGGGAAAGACGCGCAGGCCAAAGCCTCGCCGCAGCAGCCACACCGCCGCGGCGTAGTTGAGCGCCGCCATGGTGAGCGACCACGCCTGCCACGACAGGTCCGCGCCAAGGCCCAGCGCGCGCCACAGCCAGTAGAACGGCGCCACGCCCAGGAGCACGTCGGAGTACGCGGCGACGTTGAGCTCCGGGAAGAACATCGGCGGATCCCAGAAGCGCGCGTGCGCCGGGTCGCCGGTCACGAAGCGCCAGCCGTGCTCCAGGACGTAGTGGTTGAAGCGCACGTCGCCCTCGTCACCCTGTACGAGGCGCAGCCCGGACAGGATGGCGGGATGATGCGACAGCAACAGGGCCAGCACGCCGCCAGCGAGGACGAGCAGGGCGACGCGGGTGCGTTCCGAGACGGCGGTTCCCATGGGCGCCGGGAGCGTTAACACACCGGACACGCCCGCTGGAATGACGGAGGGCGTCCAGCAAGCGCGCCCTCCATCCCCGTCACGCGGTGGTCAGCGCGTCGGCAGGTCCAACCAGGACGGCCCGCCGAGCGACAGCGTCGCGCCGGTGGTGTTGGCGTCCAGGTAGAGCGGATCCTCCGTGTCCACGACGAGCGCCAGCCGGTGCAGCACGGGGACGTCGTACGCGGTGGCGGGGAACGTCAGGTCCAGGTCGAGCGGCACGCCCGGCGTCGCGTTCTTCCACGAGAGGGGCACATGGGTGATGAGCCCGCCGAAGTCGCCCAGGAGGTCGTACAGGTAGGCGACGACCGTGCCCGACGCGGTGGAGGGCGTGACGCGCAGGCGCAGCGTGGCCGAGCCCCGGATGGCGACGCCGCTCGTGGTGAGGGACGACGTCCAGACGCCGGCGTTGAGGCGGTTGACGCCCGGCAGCCAGACCACGGGCGGAATGCCGGTCAGCGCCTGGAGCCCGTTGGTCAGCAGCGCCACGCCCGCGTCGGCGTTCGTGTCGAAGCCGGACCAGACGGTCCGCGAGCCGCTCGACGACGGCGTGCCGCCCAGCGTGCCGGTGCCATCCAGGACGCGGATGGCGCCCAGGCCGAAGCGCTGCGTGCCCTTGGAGACCTGGGCCCAGGACGCATAGCCCTCCGTGTCGCCGTCGTAGGTGCGCAGCACGACGGGCGCCTCACGGGAGATGCCGGTGTCCACGCCCGCGACGTACTGGTCCATCCAGCGCGTCACGCTGGTCCAGACGCCGTTGGGCAGGCCCAGCAGGCCCGTGGCCTCCACGACGGCGTGGTCGCCCGGCGCGAACTCCAGCCGCTTGGGACCCGCGAGCTGGCCGTAGAACGACACGAGCTGGTTGGGCGGGAAGAGGCTGTCGCCATACGCATTGGCCATCAGGATGGCGGGCTTGTTGGCGTTGATCTGGCTGATGTACGTGGCCGCCGAGCGCACGCGCCCCCAGGCCTTGATGGACTCGATGTTCCGGTTGGCGAAGTAGTCGTTGATGGTGGTGCTCAGCTCGGGGCCAGGCCGGCCCAGCAGGGTCGCGGCGAGGTTCAGCAGCGCCACCGCCTGCGGACGCCGCGTCTCTCCGCCGAACAGCGACGCCACCAGGTCCGACCAGCCGGAGAGCGCCGCCACCGCCTTCACGCGCGAGTCGAAGCCGGAGGCGATGAGCGAGATGCCCGCGCCATAAGAAACACCCGCGAGCCCGATGCGAGAGGGATTCGCGGTCGTGTTGGCGAGCATCCAATCAATGACGCGCGACGTGTCCGCGATGTCCGCCGGTCCGGCCGTATCAATGCCACCGCCGGAGGCCCAGAAGCCGCGCGGCGTATAGGACAGCGCCACGTAGCCCTTCTGCGCCATCGCGTTGGCCTGGGCCAGGTACTCCAGGTCGTTGAGTCCCCAGCTCGAGATGAAGACCACGGCCGGATGCGGACCCGGCGTCGTGGGCGCGATGTAGTTCGCCTTGAGAATGGTGCCGTCGCTGCCGGGGATGTCGACGAACCGGAAGCCGGTGGTCGGCAGGGCCAGGCCCGTGAGCGGCAGCAACAGGAACAACATGACCACTGGCAAATGCTTGCACCACGCAGGGAGTTTCAAAGTCATTGAGACACCTCAGGGGGCGGCTGGGGAGTGAAGCGCGGCCATATTGAGACCCGTTGATTCCCGAGTCAATACGCAGACAAGAATAAGCAGAACTCCAAACCAAGCGCGTTGTTTGTTATCTCAGAGCAGCTTCTGCCCCAGCACGTCGAAGGCCTCGACGACGGTCGCGGCGGCGGGGCTGGCGGCGTACTCCTCGACGAGCAGGGTCCAGATCATCGTGTCACGGAGCGCGCCGTCGGGTGCGACGAGCCGCTGTCTCAACGTGCCTTCGTGAACGAAACCCAGCCTCCGGGCGACCGCCGAGCTGCGGACGTTGCGGGGGTCGCAATGGATCTCCACCCGGCGCACGCCCTCCACTTCGAAGGCGACGCGGGTGAGCGCCCCTGCCATTTCCGTGGCGAGCCCCCGGCCCGTGTGACTGGCTGAAATCCAGTAGCCAATCTCCAGGGCCCCCTCGCCCACCCGGGGATGCAGGCCCGTGCCGCCAAGAACCTCGGAGCCGTCGCGACTGAACACGCCGTAGGCGAAGTCCTGTCCCAGGTCGAAGACACCGCGCATCCGGCGCAGCTGCCCGGCCTGCTGCGCGACGCTCATGGGATAGCGCTTCGCCCACTCCATCCAGGGACGCAGGTGTTCCAGGTTGGCTTCGATGGCTCGCAGTGCCAGCGGCGCATCGGCCGGTGACCAGCAACGGAGCACGGTGCGCGCGGTCTGGACCGTGTATGCGGGACGAAACGCGGTGGGAGTCATGGGCCCTCCGGATGGCTCAACCCCTGACCGTAGTCAGAACTCGATGCCCGTGGGACACCGCACCGCGCCATCGTCCCCGGACGTCCAGAACGCAATGGCTGGGATGAAACCGCCATTTGCGTTGTTGGGGGCGCGCCCGCGTGCGCCAGAGTGCGCCACCCCGTACGGGCAACATCCAGGAGCCTCCATGTCGTTCCGTTCCAGACCGCCGTTTGGCGCCGCGCGCATGACGCTCGGCGTCTGCGCTTCCGCGCTCATCACCGCGTGCGCCTCCACTTCGCCCGCGGAGAAGTCCCCGCCGGCCCAGGCCGCCGCCACCCCGGCTCCGGCTCCGGCCGCCCCCGCCGCTCCCAAGCCGCACTTCGGGAGCTTCGGTATCGACACTCCGGGCATGGACACGTCCGTCGCTCCGGGCGACGACTTCTACCGCTACGTCAACGGCAAGTGGGCGGACACCTCGGAGATTCCCCCGGACCGCTCCTCCTTCGGCATGTTCACGCGCCTGGCCGAGGACGCCACGAAGCAGACGCGCGACCTGCTGGAGGCCGCCGGGAAGTCGGACGCCCCCGCCGGCAGCGAGGAGCGCAAGCTGGGTGACTTCTACGCCAGCTTCATGGACGAGGCCGCCATCGAGGCCAAGGGCGCCACGCCGCTCAAGCCGGAGATGGATCGCATCGCCGCCGTGGCCAACCGCAAGGGCCTGGCCTCGCTGCTGGGCACCACGATGCGCAGCGACGTGGATCCGCTCAACACCGGGCACTCCACCACGGACCGGCTCCTGGGCCTCTGGGTGGCGGAGGACCTGAACGACCCCAGCCGCTACGCCGCCTATATCCTCCAGGGCGGCCTGGGCCTGCCGGACCGCGACTTCTATCTGAAGGACACGCCGCGCTTCAAAGAGGTGCGGGAGAAGTATCAGCAGCACATCGCGACCCAGCTGAAGAACGCCGGCATCCCCGACGCGGAAGCGAAGGCCCGCGCCATCTTCGGCCTGGAGATGAAGATCGCGAAGATCCACTGGTCCGCGCAGGACACGCAGGACGTGGAGAAGGTGAACAACCCCTGGAAGCAGACGGACTTCGCGAAGAAGGCGCCCGGCATGGACTGGGCCGCGTACTTCGCGAGCGCCGGCCTCGCGGCCCAGAAGGACTTCATCGTCTGGCAGCCGTCCGCCATCACCGGCATCGCGAAGCTGGTGGGCAGCGAGCCCCTGCAGACGTGGAAGGACTACCTGGCCTTCCATGCCATCCAGCAGGGAACCCCGTACCTGTCGAAGGCCTTCGTGGACGCGGGCTTCGACTTCAGCGGGAAGACGCTCTCCGGCGCGCAGCAGCTGAGCGACCGCTGGAAGCGCGGCGTGAACTTCTCCAACTTCGCCATGGGTGAAGCGGTGGGCAAGCGCTACGTGGCGAAGCACTTCCCGCCCGCCGCCAAGGCAGAGGCGGACCTGATGGTGCGCAACATCCTGGCCGCGCTCGGCCGTCACATCGACGCGCTCGAGTGGATGTCGCCGGAGACCAAGGCCCGCGCCAAGGAGAAGCTGGGCACGGTGCAGGTGGGCATTGGCCACCCGGACACCTGGCGTGACTACTCCGGCCTGGAGATCGTGAAGGGAGACGCCTTCGGCAACGCGGAGCGCGCGGAGCTCTTCGAGCACCAGCGCAACCTGGCCAAGCTGGGCAAGCCCGTGAACCGCATGGAGTGGTTCATGACGCCCCAGGAGGTCAACGCGCTCAACTCGCCGCAGCAGAACTCCATCATCTTCCCGGCCGCCATCCTCCAGCCCCCGTTCTTCGACCCGAACGCGGACCCGGCCGTGAACTACGGCGGCATCGGCTCCGTCATCGGCCACGAAATCGTCCACAGCTTCGACGACGTGGGCGCGCAGTTCGACGCGAAGGGCAAGCTGGCCAACTGGTGGACACCCAAGGACCTGGAGCAGTTCAAGGCCGCGGGCAAGGCGCTGGCCGCGCAGTACAACGCGTACAAGCCCCTGCCGGACATGAACGTGAACGGCGAGCTGACGCTGGGCGAGAACATCGCCGACGTGGCGGGCGTCTCCATCGCCCATGACGCCTACGTGATGTCCCTGGAGGGCAAGCCCGCGCCCACGCTGGATGGCTTCGCGGGTGAGCAGCGCTTCTTCCTGGGCTTCGCGCAGGTGTGGCGCAACAAGTTCCGCGACCCGCTGCTGCGCCGGCTGCTCGTGACGGATGGCCACTCGCCCGGCATGTTCCGCGCGGCCACCGTGCGCAACCTGGACGCGTGGTACCCGGCGTTCGACGTGAAGCCGGGCCAGGGCCTCTACCTGGCACCGGAGCAGCGCGTGAAGGTCTGGTAGTCCGCTTCCCACCTGCACCGGGCGCACGAAGGCCGTGCGTCCGGGGCACGGGGCCGCGACGCAAGCGCTACTTCGGGTCGCCCGTGACGAGCGCGAGCGAGAAGCCGTCGTAGCCCTTGCTGCCCACCGTCTGCACGGCGGTGGCGCTCACGCGGGGTTCGGCGGCCACGGCTTCGTAGAAGCGGCGCATGCCCTGGATGTTCGCGTCCGTGCTGTCCGCGTCCACGACACCACCCTTGCGCACGACGTTGTCCGTGAGGATGACGCTGCCCTTGCGCGACAGCTTGAGCGCCCACGCGAAGTACTCCGCCGTGCGGACCTTGTCCGCGTCGATGAAGGTCAGGTCGAACGGCGCCTGGCCCTCCTTCTCCAACTGGGCAAGCGTGTCCACCGCGTTGCCCAGCCGCACCTCCACCACGTCGGACAGGCCCGCGCGGGCGATGTTCTCCCGGGCCACCTCCGCGTGCTTGGGCACTGCCTCCAGCGTGATGATGCGGCCTTCCGGCGGCAGCGCCCGCGCCAGCCACAGGGTGCTGTAGCCGCCCAGCGTGCCCACCTCCAGGATGCGCTTCGCCCCGTGCATCCGGGCCAGGAGCATCAGCAGCTTGCCCTGGTTCGGCGCCACGTTGATGGCGGGCAGCCCCGCCTGGGCGCTCGCATCCAGTGCCGCGTCCAGCGCGGCGTCCGGCCCCACCATGTGGTCGGTGATGTAGCGGTCGACCTCGGTCCACTGTTCCTGGCTCATGCGTCCTCCTTGGAAGTGGACCTGTCCTAACGCCCTCGCCCCGCCGAAAAACCATTGGGGACGAAACTTAAAATGGCGCCATGCGACAATGTAGGAGTCAGTAGGCCGCTCCTCATCCCCCCTCGGAGGAACACCATGGAAATCAACCGCAAGTCGCCCGCCTCCATCGCCCCCACCACCAACACGGCCACCTCGCGCGCCCAGGCGCCCAAGGCGAAGCCCCTGACGGTGCGTGACGGCTTCGACTCCCAGGGTGCGCGTCCGACCAACTTCGTGGACCGCCCGACGGGCCGTCCCTCGACCCCGGGCGCCAGCGTGCCGGCGTCGGCCTTCGCCTTCGGTGGCGGCAACGTCGCGGTGAAGCCGGGCGCGAACAAGATCGCCGACACGAAGCCGGTGGATCCGTCGCAGCCCAAGCCCAAGCTCACGGGCGAGCCGGTCATCGCGGTCATCGACGGTGGCGTGGACTACAAGCACACCGACCTGGACGACGCGATGTGGACGAACCCCGGTGAAATCGACGGGGACGGCATCGACAACGACGGCAACGGCATCGCGGACGACATCCACGGCTTCAACGTGGGCACCGGCAAGGGCGACCCGTTCAAGGGCGAGGGCACGGACCACGGCACGCACGTGGCGGGCATCATCGCCGCCGAGGACAACGGCGAGGGCAACACCGGCATCGCCGCGGGCAAGGCGAAGATTCTCAGCGTGGGCGGCCTGTACGACGGCGCGGACCTGCTCACCAACTTCGAGCGCTCGGTGGACTACCTGGTGAAGATGAAGACCGAGCACGGCGTGAACATCCGCGCCGCGAACGCGAGCTTCGGTGACTCCTACCGCGACGCCGCGTCCCAGAAGCGCTGGGAGGCCGCCATCCAGAAGCTGGCGGACGCGGACATCCTGCTGCTCGCGGCCACGGCCAACGGCAACGGCAGCAACATGAACAACGTGCCGGACATGCCCGCCAACGTGGACCTGCCCAACGTCCTCACCGTGGCGTCCATGGACCGCAACAACGACAAGCTGGCCCGCTTCTCGTCGCACGGCGACAAGGTGGTGGACCTGGCCGCCGTGGGCGAGGACGTGCTCAGCACCGTGCCCGGCAACGACTGGGAGGAGATGAGCGGCACCTCCATGGCCACCCCCACCGTGGCCGCCACCGCCGCGCGCATGTTCGCGGAGAACCCGGACCTGACGGCCGTGCAGGTGCGCGACCTCATCCTCAAGACGGTGGAGCAGGACCCGGACCTCAAGGGCAAGGTCATCACCGGCGGCAAGCTGAACATCCAGGCCGCCATCGACGCCGCCAAGGCCACCCTGGAGCCGAAGCCGGAGACGCAGGCCGTCGCCTCGCGCTGAAGAGCCCCCTTCGCAACCTCGCGGTCTCCCTCCGGGCCCCCTCGCCATGTCCATGGCGGGTGTGGGCCCGGAAGCCGTTCCAGGACCCGGCGCTTCGCGGCTACGGTGCATCCACCTTCCTCTTTCGTGAGTCACCCATGCGCGCGCCGTCCGTGATGCGTCTCCTCGTGCTGTCCGTGCCCCTCTTCTCCGCGCCCGCGTGGGCCATCGAGCGCTGCTCGTTCCAGGGCAAGCCCATCAACCTGGACAACGGCAACACCACCAAGAACCTCACCGGCACCGTGCGCTGCGTGGACGAGGACACGAAGAAGGAGACGCACACCGTCTCGTTCAAGAACGGCAAGAAGGACGGCTGGGAGGTCCGCCGCTGGGCCGACGGCCGCGCCGTGGAGCAGGAGTACAAGGCCGACAAGCGCCAGGGTGGCTTCAAGCGCTACGAGGACGGCCGGCTGGTGGAGGCCAGCCACTACGTGGACGACAACGAGCAGGGCGAGATGCTGCGCTACCACCCCAACGGCAAGGTGTCCCGGCGCGTGGATCGGCAGCCGGAGGACGCGAAGAGCACCTACGAGGACTACGACGAGACCGGGCGCCTCACCAAGGCGGGCTGTGGCCTCCAGTCCTCCTGGGAGGCGGGCCTGAAGGACTGCGTCTGGAAGGGGCCCTCGCCGCTCGTGTTCTTCCACTCCAACGGACAGAAGCGCTCCGTCATCCCGATGAAGAACGGACGGCGCGAAGGCGTGACGGAGCTCTTCGACAAGGACGGGCAGCGCACCGGGACCAACGCGTACTCCGCGGGCGTGCTCGACGGCGTGAGCACGCGGTACGCCGACGGGAAAGCCCTCTCCTCCACGACCTGGGCCCAGGGCGAGAGGGAGGGCGACGAGACGGAGTTCTTCAAGGACGGCGGCAAGAAGCAGGTCGTCACCTGGAAGACCCGCCAGCAGGTGAAGCGCGTGGAGTACTTCCAGAACGGCGAGCGCAAACATGAGCTCGTCGTGACCGGAGACCGCGCGGTGGAGTCCTACTTCGAGGACGACGGCTCGCTGCGCGAGCGGCGGAACCTCATCAAGGGTGAATGGCACAACGGCTTCGACCCCGACGGCGTGACGGAGGCCTTCCTCCCGGACGGCGGCACGGAGCGCCGCGAGCACTACGTGAAGGGCAAGGCGGAAGGCCGCCGCCAGGTGTGGGCGGAGAACGGCACCCTCATCGAGGACTCGCAGTGGACGAAGGACCGCGTCACCGAGCGCAAGCGCTGGAACCCCGACGGCGGGCTCGTGGAGGACGAGGCCTTCTACGAGGACGGCTCGCGCAAGAAGAAGTAGCAGGCGCGCGAGGAAGCGCCGCCTTGACGGAGGATGACGGCAATATTACTGCCGTCATCCATCATGACCCAGAAGACGGAGCAGAAGCAGAAGTCGCATGACGCCATCCTCGCGTCCGCCGCCACGCTGCTCCTGGAGCGAGGCATCCAGGCCAGCTCCATCATGGACGTGATGAAGGGGGCGGGGCTCACCGTGGGCGGCTTCTACGGTCACTTCGACTCGAAGGAGCACCTCTTCACGGAGACCCTCCGAAGCACCGCCCGCACGGCGTGGAACGCCCTGCTGCGCAAGGCGAAGGAGGACGCGCCGGAAGCGCCCGCGCTGAAGGTGTTGGAGCGCTACCTGTCGCGCAAGCACCGCGACGCCGTCACCCCCACCTGCCCCCTGCCCAGCATCACCGCGGAGGTGTCACGCGCGGGGGAGCCCTATCGGGGCGGGCTGGAGGCGGAGTTGCAGGAGTTCGTCCGCTCGTACGCGGAGCTGCTGCCCTCCGGGGCGCGGCGCCGGGAGAAGGCGCTGGCCGCCATCGCGCTCATGTACGGGGCGCTGTCACTGGCGCGCGCCGTCCGCGGCACGAAGCTGGGGGATGAGTTCCTCGACGCGGCCAGGAAGCTGGGCGCGGAGCTGCTGACGAAAGAGGGGGCCTGAAGCTTTTCAGCCCCAGCCCCCTCCCCGTCTCATCAGGCCATCATCAGTCGCGCTGGATGGCGCCCTTCGGGACCAGGATGACGACCTCCTTGCAGTCCGAATAGATGATGGAGTTCATGTCCTGGTAGTTGTGGGTCGTCTTGCCACCGTTGCGCACGATGCCCATGTCGTTGCCCTTGGAGCCGCCGCTGTAGTCCCAGCCGTGGCGCGACTGGAAGATGATGGCGCCGTCCGGCACCTTGCCGTCCGCCACGAGCTTCCGGTACTGGTCCGCGGACACGACGTTCGCGGTCGCGTTGCCGTACGGGCTCTTGATGGCCTTCTGCTGCGCGCCCGGGAACGGGATGGACTCCCAGCCGTTGCGCAGCATCTGCGCCATGCCGCCGCGGGGGTTGTTCGGGTCGTTGCCCGTCGCCGCCGGCGTGTTCGGGATGCCCAGCCGGGTCATGTTGTCCAGCGTGGTGCGCACGCAGTAGCCCGTCTGGCCGTTGTTCAGGCGGGACGTGGCCAGCTTCTTCAGCGTGGCGTTGTTGGTGTCGATGCGGACGCCGTTGCCCAGCACCGCGCCGTTGTTGTTCGTGCCCTGCGTGTTGTTCGTGCCCTGGGTGTTGTTCGTGCCCTGGCTGTTGTTCGTGGTGCCGGGGCGGTTGCCCTGCAGCGCCTTGAGCGTGTCGGGGCCGACCTGGCCCGCGTTGCTGCCCGCCTTCACGCCGTTCGCCCGCTGGAAGTCCTCCACGGCCTTCTTGGTGACGGGGCCAAACTTGCCGTCCGCCGGGACACCCAGCATCTCCTGGAGCTGCTTCACCGCCGGGCCCTGCATGCCCTCGCGCAGGTTGTTGCCACGCACCTTCACCTGGTCCATCGAGGGCGCGGGGGTCCACGTCTTCGCCCCCGGCCGCTGGGGGGTGTTCGCGGGCTCGAAGGTGTCGGCGGTCTGCGACGGACGCGTGGGGGTGTTGGCGTTCGTGTTGGTGGCGCCGGGCGTCGCGGCACCGCCGAAGTGCGGCGCCAGCGCCTGCGCGCGCGCCCACACGTCGTTGGAGTAGTCATTGCCCGTGGTGCCCACGTCCATGCCCGCCAGGGTGCGGACGTTGCCCGGGCCGGAGTTGTACGCGGCCACCGCGCCACGAAGCTGCTGCGCCTCGGACCAGTCCGGGTGCGCCTTCTTCATGTCGTTGACGTAGCCCTTGAGGATGCCCGCCGCCTGGTCGATGTGCTCCGCGCTGGTGGGGCCACCCTTGGTCGTGTGGTAGCGGTGATCCACCTGCATCACGCCAAAGCCGTTGCCGCCGTCGCCGTGGCCCGTGCGATCCAGCGCCGCGCCCGCGCGCGACTCACGGCTCGCGATGGCCGCCAGCAGCGCGGGGGGCAGGCCGTGCTTCGCCGCCGCCGCCTCGATGTTGCCCTTGTACTGCTTCAGGCGCGCCAGGTCCGTCTGCGCCATCTTCGTCGACGCGGCCACGCCCGGCTGCAGCCCGTCCTGCCGCGCCGTGCGCGCGGAGGCGCCCGTCGGCTGGTACTGGGACAGGATGGCGTTGGGGTTCGAGCTGTTGCGAACCGGGCTCGACGTCACAGCCTGGGAACGATTCGAGAAGACAGAGTTCGTGCGCTGGGACGTGGTCGCGGAGAGGCTCATTCGGGGATTCCTCGGTGGAGGCTGTGATTCCTGCCCGATTATCCAGACCCCTCCCTGTGAGTTGCGTGAGATCTGGAAATAAAGATCTCACAGTTTAACCAGTGCGTAATTTTCCACTCGAACTTGCCTAGGCTGTGAGGCCTGTCACGAACGGGCAACGATGACACCCCGGGTCCGTCTTGCTTCACAGCCGTTGACCCCAGGTGATTGGTGTAAAAATTCAATCACACACCACAAATGCGAACGGGGCCTGTTCCCGTGAAGGAACAGACCCCGTGCGGCGCTACAGGCCTGTGACGCGGTGGGTTAGATGCCCGGGATGCCGGGGATGTCGTCCGGGATGAGGTCGTCGAAGAAGTCCTTCACCTTGCCGGCCACGTCCCCGGCCAGGTCGCCGATCTCGCCACCCAGGTCCGCGAGCACTCCGAGCGCGTCCTTGGCGGCGTCGACGCCGTCCTTCGCCAGATTGCCCAGGTGGCCGATGGCGGCCTCCGCCAGCTGACCGCCCGCGCCAGCCAGGTCCTTGAGCGCATCCACGCCCGCGTCGCCCAGGTCCGCCACGGCGACGAGCAGCTCCTTGCCGCCCTCCGTGAGGTTGTCCTTCCAGGCCTTGGCGACGTTCTTGAAGGACTCCACGCCGTCCTTGAGCAGGTCCTTGGCGAAGTCCTTGGCCCACGACACGCGGTTGTCGACGAAGTCCTTGATGGCCCCCGCAGCCTTGGTGGCTAGCTCGCCGCCCTTGCGCGCCATGCTCGACAGCGTGCTGCCCACCCACTCGCCGGCCTTGGAGAGGGCCTCGCCGGGGTTCTCCGCGATGTACTTGAGCGTCTCCACGGCCTTCTCGCCCGCGTTGGCCAGGCCCTTCACCAGGCCCTCCGCCAGTTCGGCGCCCGCGGCGCCCAGGTCCTTCACGGACTCCCAGGCCTTCTTGGCCAGCTCGCCGCCCTTGGCCAGGGCGTCGCCAATGGCCTCCTTGGCCTTGGCCGCGGCCTCGCCCGGGTTCTGCGCGGTCCAGGCCAGCAGCTCCAGGCCCTTCTCGCCCAGCTCCTTGGCCTTGTTCACCGTGTTGGAGACGAGCGTCGTCGCCCCGTCGATGAGCTCCTTGGCCTTCTCCTTCGCGGCGCCAGTGAGCTTGTCGTAGCCGGCCTTCAGGTCATTCAGCGTGGAGACGGCCTGCTTGTAGAGCGCCTTGCCGGCGTCCGTGGCCAGGTCCAGGCCGGAGTCCACCACGCTCTTGATGCCGTCGAGCGCCTTCTTCGCGGCCTCGCCCGGGTTCTGGGCGATGTACTTGAGCGTCTCCAGGCCCTTCTCACCCAGCTTCTTCGCGCCGTCGATGACGCCGTCGAGGACCTCCTTGGCCTCCTTCGCCAGCTCGCCGCCCTTCTCGATGGCGGTGTTGAAGGCCTCCGTGGCGGCCTTTACCGCGGCCTCGCCGTACTTGGACGGGTTGCGCACCACGTCCGCCAGCTTGTGGATGACCTTCGCGGCGCCCTTGAGGCCCTCGCCGGCCAGCTCCGCCTGGGACACGCCCACGAACTCGGCGGCCTTCACGGCGCCCTTGGCGGCCTTCTCCACGCCCCATTGGATCAGCTGCGCGGTGCCTTCCGGCCCGTAGTACGCGGCCATGTGCGCCAGGCCCGCGGGGCCCTGCGCGGCGGCGCCCGCCAGGTTCACGGCCTTCATCCAGTCCGGGGCCTTGTAGCCCTCCGGGTCGGCCTCGTACTTGGCCTTCTCCTGGCTGAAGCCGATGTCCATCGCCAGCTCGGCGGCGCCCAGCAGCACGCTGGCGCCCACGTCCACGGCCACGCCCACGCCGGTCAGGTCCAGGGCGATGCCCAGGGCCCCGTCCGCGACGTTCAGCGCCGCGGCGGTGTGCGCGAAGTAGCCCAGGTCGTTGTTCTTGCCGTGCAGCTCCAGGGATTCCTTCTCGTACTTCACCGCGTCGATGGCGTTGGGCAGCGCGCCCGCCACCGGGACGACCTTCGCCAGGTTCTTGAAGACCTTGCCGGCCACGTCGGCGGTGATCTCCACGCCGATCTTGCCCAGCACCTTCTCCATCACCTTGAGGCCCTGGCCCACGAGCTTGCTGCCCGCCTTGTCCAGCAGCGGGCCCAGGCCCTTCACGGTGGTGTTGAGCGCGTCCGCGCCCAGGCCGTCCGTGAGCTTGAGCAGCGCCTTCACGGCGCCGGAGTCCATGTCCGTCACCAGCTTGGACACGATCTTCGCCGCGTCGCCGTCCAGCTTGCCTGCGAGCTTGGCGAACTGCTCCGTGGTCTTCGGATCCGACAGGACCTCGTTGAGGACCTTGTGCTCCATGCCGCCCAGGGCGCTCACCAGCTTCTTGCCGGCCTCCGCGTCCACCTTGCCCAGCTGGCCCACCAGGTTGTCCAGGGCCTTGGGGTCGGTGATGCCCTTGAGCGCGGCCTCCATCGACTCCGGACCGCCCAGCTTGGTGGCGGCGGACTCCAGCTTCTTCAGCTGATCCGGCGTGAGCTTGGACGCGAGCTGCGGATCCAACCCCTTCACCTTCACGTTGGCCAGCTGCGTGCCCTGCTGGGCCACGTCCGTCGCGTTCTTCACGCCCGCGTTCTTGAGGACGTCCGCGAAGGCCTTGAGGTCCTTCTTGAGGTCGGGCACCTCCGCCAGCAGCTGGGCCGCGGCCAGCGCCTTGTCCTGCGTGGACGCGTTGGGGTCCGCCAGGGTGATGGCGGCGCCCGCGGCGCGCAGCGACCCGTCCAGCTTGCGCAGGTCATTGGCGAGCGCGGGGAACTTGTCCCCGGCGAAGTCCTTGAGCGCCTTGCCCAGCTCCAGCGTGGCGGAGGCCTTGTCGGTGGCGGAGGCGTTGGGGTCCGTCCACTTGCCAATGGCGCCCACCAGCTTCTCCGCCGCGGGCAGGCCCTTGAGCGCGGTGTCCAGCACGCCCTTCAGGTCCTCGGGCGCGAAGATGTCGCCAGCGGCCTTCGCCAGGGTGAGGGCCGCCTGCGCCTTGTCGGTCTTGCTCGCCTTGGGGTCCGTCAGCTTGCCCAGCGAGGTGAGCGCGTCCGAGTTGGTGGCCAGCTTCGCCAGCTTGTCGTCCTTGATGCCCATGCGCTCCAGGGCGTTGGGGACGGTCTCCGGGAACTGCGAGGCCAGCTCGCCCAGGGCGGTGGCCTTCTCGGAGAAGGAGCCGGTGCCCAGCTTGTTGAGCGAGTCGTAGGCCTTCTTCAGGTCCTCCTTGCTCTTGTCCTTCAGCTCCGGGAAGAGCTTGGGCAAATCCTCCGGCTTGTCCGGCAGCGCCTCCGCGTGGGGCGGCTGCGTCTCCCCCGCCGGAGCAGCGCCGTTGACGTCGGCCCGCACCGGGACCGCGCCGTTGGCACTGCCCGGCACCGGGCCGGTGAGGGGACGCGCATGGCCGCCACTGGTGCCCAGCGGCGTGGCGAACGGGTTGGTCGTCTCGCCCGTCAGCCGGTTCACCCCGCCGCGGTTGTTCTGCGCGCCGCCCGAGGAGAACCCGTCATTGAAGAGCTTCACCGTGGGCTGCTTCGTCTGCGGCTGCATCTGCTGCTTCGCGGCCTGCTCGGCGGCGGCCTTCGCGGCGGCGTCAGCGGCGGCCTTCGCGGCGGCGGCGGCGCGGGCAGCGGCCTCGGCGGCGGCGCGCGCGGCGGCTTCGGCGGCGGCACGGGCAGCGGCGGCGGCGGAACCATCAATGGGGGTGGTCATGGGCGGAGCTCCTACGTTTTCGAGAATCGAGAAAAGTCCCCGGGATTCTCTACATTTCGCGGCGAATGTTGCCTGACTCTCCGCAATCGCGTGAATCCCGGAGCGATGCAGGCGATACGCCAGTGTCGCTCTGCGGGTTACATGGATCGCGCGGGCCCCACATGACGCAGGGAGGCATAGCGGACGCTATGTAATTTCCCCGAGGAGCCCCCGCTCCTGTCCGGCCGCGTCATGCCCTCCAGGGCGATTCAGGCCGGAGCGTCGGAGCGGAGCATCCACTGGCCCAGGCCCACGCACCCGGCGGAGGTGAACAGGGTCAGCACCCACACGACGCCGAAGGGGGCGTCCATGGACATGAGCAGCGGCAACGGCGTCCACCCCACGACGAAGGACGCCGGGGTGACCCACAGCGCCCTGAGGCCGCGCGTGAGCGCCTGGATGAGGCCCAGGGCGAGCCCGGTGAGGGCGAAGCCGACGAACATCGCCAGGGCGTAGGCCTTGTTGAACATCAGCATGTAGACGCCCAGGAACGGGAAGACATGCACGAGCCCGGGGAGCCAGACGAGGAAGGCGGTCAGCATCCAGCGGCGCGACGGCGGGGACTTGGACATGGGCCTCAATCCAGCCCAGGTCCTGGCTCCTCGCCATTCCCTGATGCGGACACTGTCCGGACGGCGATGACGTCGTTACCGCTCATCCTTCCGCGGCGCCGCTCATCACAAAGGCGCGGACCCGGTCTGGCGGCCCCCTAGTCTTCTTCGCGTCACGCACCGTCCGACCGGCGGTCCTTCGCGGAGTCAGTAGATGCGCCGCATCCTGCTTGCCCTCTGTACCCTTCCCCTGCTGCTTGGCTGTGCGACGGCGTCCCCCGGCGGCGGCGCGACGGCCGCTCAAGCGTCGGCGCCCACGCCGTTCCGCGTCCAGCGCTCGGGCCAGGGCCGACCGCTGCTGCTCATCCCCGGGCTGTCGTCGTCTGGCAAGGTCTGGGACGCGACGGTGGCGCACTACCAGTCCCGGTATGACTGCCACGTCTTCACGCTCGCGGGCTTCGCGGGGCAGCCCGCGGTGCCCGGCCCCTTCCTGCCGACGATGCGCCGCGCGTTGGCGGACTACATCCGCGGCGAACACCTGGAGCGCCCCATCCTCGTGGGCCACAGCCTGGGCGGAGTGCTGGCGCTCGCGGTGGCGGAGGATGCACCGGAGCTCGTGGGAGGGCTCGTGCTCGTGGACAGCCTGCCGTTCCTTCCCGCCGCGATGGACCCTTCCGCGACGGCCGAGAGCGTCCGTCCCCAGGTGGAGGAGCTGAGCGCGATGATGCGCATGCAGCCGCCGGATCAGCGCAATGCCCGGACGCTGCGCACGCTGCGCGGCTTCATCACCGACGAGGACAACGTCCAGACCGCGATGCGCTGGAGCGTGGACAGCGATCCGGAGACCATCATCAACGCCTTCTCCGAGCTGTCCACCACGGACCTGCGGCCCGAGCTGACGCGCATCCAGGTGCCCGCGCTCGTGCTGGGCTCGTGGGTGGCGCTGAAGGGCCGGGTGCCGAAGGAGCAGGTGGAGGCCGTCTACCGCGAGCAGTACCGCAACCTCTCCGGTGCACGCGTGGTGCTGAACGACACGGCCCGGCACTTCATCATGTGGGACGACCCGGCGGGCTTCCTGCGGGAGACCGACGCCTTCCTCGGCGCCCTGCCCGCACCGGTGGCCCGGGTGGAACCGGTCCACTGACTGTGTTCGACTCCCCGGTCCTTCGCCGGAGGCACGATTCGGATGACACGCTCGCGGGGCTACACGGCCTGCCAGGTGGGGGGCTGGGGACTGCACACCCTCCTCAACATCGCGCTGTCGGGGGCTCACGGCCCCCCGGCCATGGGCTGGCTCATCGCCGGTGCGACGGGGCTGGGGCTCACGCACGTGGCGCGCCGGACGCTGCGGTTGCACGCATGGGCCCGTCTGCCATTGCCCCGGCTGGTCGCGCGCGTGCTGGCGGCGGGGCTCGTCCTGGGCCTGCTCCAGAACACGCTCGTCTTCCTGGAGGCCGTGTTCGTCTTCCACGTGTACTCGCTGGAGCAGGCCTCCTGGGCGGGCTTCTTCAGCAGCGGCACCATGTGGTCGCTGGTGATGGGTGTCTGGTTGACCCTCTACATCGCCGTGCAGGCCGTCACGCATGCGCGGCGGGTGGAGTTGGAGCGCTGGAAGCTGGAGGCGGCGGCCCGGTCCGCGGAGCTGCGCTTCCTCCAGGCGCAGCTCCAGCCGCACTTCCTCTTCAACTGTCTCAACGGGCTGCGGGGCCTCATCGTGGAGGATCCCGTCCGCGCCCAGGAGGTGGTGACGCGCCTGTCGGGGCTGCTGCGCTACGCGCTGGGAGCGCCAGGGCCGGAGACGGTGACTCTGCAGCGTGAGCTCCAGGTGGTGGATGACTACCTGGGCCTGGAGGCCATCCGCCTGGAGGAGCGGCTGCGCGTCCGCATGGACGTAGCGCCCGACGCGCTGGGCGTTTCCGTGCCCGCGATGCTGGTCCAGACGCTGGTGGAGAACGCCATCAAGCACGGCATCGCGCCTGCGCCCCGCGGAGGGGAGGTCTCGGTGAAGGCTCGCATCGAGGACCGGGCGCTGTGCTTGGAGGTCGCCAACACGCCGGGGAGTCCGGCCCTGGGGGCGGGGACGGTGGACC
>NZ_RAWQ01000090.1:0-37237 GCF_003668965.1 Corallococcus sp. AB030 | reverse complement strand
CCACCTCCCCACCTCCTCCCGCCAGCACGACGGGCCGGTAGTGAACGTTTGGATGGCGCGCCGCCAGCGCCCTCAGCGCGTCCACCAGGTACAGCCCGGCCGGCTCCCTCGCCCCGTGGAACAGGTGGATGGGGCCGGTGTGGCCCGCCTCCAGCGAGTCCCTCAGGATTCCATACAGCGGCGCGAGCCCCGTGCCCGTCCCCGCCAGCAGCAGCGGCGCCTCCGGCTGTCCGGGCACGTAGAAGCAATCCCCAGCCGGCCCCTGCACGTCCACCCGGTCGCCGT
The DNA here is from genome assembly GCF_003668965.1 of Corallococcus sp. AB030. Taxonomy (NCBI): domain Bacteria; kingdom Pseudomonadati; phylum Myxococcota; class Myxococcia; order Myxococcales; family Myxococcaceae; genus Corallococcus; species Corallococcus sp. AB030. Next base: position 36,952 of record NZ_RAWQ01000090.1, on the reverse strand, counting down.
GCCGGACCTCGCGTGCGAACCAGCCGCTCATGGCGCCCCCGGGCACGAGCCGCACGTGAAGCTCCAGCCGGCCCTCGCGAGGCAGGCTCGCCAGCGAGTAGCTGCGCGCGAGCCCGTCCGCGCGCACCACCGTGACGTACTGCCCCGCGCGATAGTCGAGTGGCGTCTCCACCTCCAGCCGCACCGCGAACACGTCCTCGCTGAACGACTCCAGCTCCACCACGCGCGCGGGGACGCGCAGCTCCGACGCTCCCGCCACCTCCAGCGCCGTGCCCTCCTGGGGCCGGCACGTGCACGCGAGGAAGTAGCCGCGCGCCCGCAGCGTGTCCTTGAGCCCCACCTGCGCGGCCTCGGGCACCGCGCCCGAGGTCGCTCGCATCAGGCAGGACTGGCAGGCCCCTGCCCGGCACGCATGCGGCACGCGCACGCCCTGGCGCAGCAGTCCGTCCAGCACCGTCTCTCCGGGCTCCAACGGGTACCACTCGGATTCATGCCGCACCTTCGCCATGACGTGCCTCCTGTCGGCTGCTTTCAGCGGTTCAGGACGTCCGCACGCGCCCCTTCGGCGACGGCCATCACCTGGCCCACCAGGTCCGCGGGCACGCCCAGCTCCTCCAGCGTCTCCTTCAGGTGCCCTGCCACCGCGTCGAAGTGCGTCCCGTTCAGCCCGCGGTCCACCAGGTGCTTGTGTCCCGCGCGCATGTCCTTGCCCGAGTAGTTCGCGGGCCCGCCGGTCACCATCGTCAGGAACGCCTTCTGCTTCGCGGCCTGGCGCTCCATGTCCACGTCCTCGAAGAAGTGGCTGATGCGCTCGTCGGCCAGCACCTTCCGGTAGAAGACGTCGACCGCCGCCGCCATCGCCGGCTCTCCGCCAATCTTCTCGTACACGCTCGTCATGACTTCGCTCCCTTTCCGGGCCCACGCCCCGTAAAGATGCATGCAGAATGCATCTTTAAACAGAACGCCGTCAATGCCCCCGGCATCGGGCTAACTTCTGGCGCCTGTGCCATCGCCTCATGCTCGCCGTCGTGTCTGTGTTCGTCCTGGCAGGCTGCGGAACGCATGCCTGGCGAGTCAGGGCCGTGCCTCGCGAGGAAATCCAGTTGCCTCGCATCGAGCCGTCCGTGGTGTTGGAGTTGCCGCCGCGGGGCTCCGTGGTGCCGGCCACGCTGGGGGACGGCACGCCGCTGCGGGTGGTGCACCGGGAGGACGGCACCGTCTCCGTCTTCTCCGCCCTCATCCCCCGGACGAGCGATGCGGTCTCCGTGAGGCTCACCTATTGGATCCCCACGATGCGGCGCTTCATTGGCGCCTATGTCTGGGATGACCGTGGAACCGTGATGGGCAACCAGGGTTGGGACGCGTGCACGGGTGAGTGTCCCTCCACCGACGACATGCCCGACTCGGCGCGCGACCTGGACGCGTTCCAGGTGGAGCGGCTCGAAGGCGAGCCCGCGCGGATCCGCGTGGGTGCGCCCATCGCCGGCGCATGGCGGCGGATGTCCCGAAGCCCCCTTCCCTCCTGGTCCCAGGAACCGCGCGAGGGCATCACGCCTCTGCTGTCCCTGGGGCAGGCGATGGCGCTCCCCGAAGGCACCATCGTCAACGTCAGGGGCACCGCGGTGCTCGCCAGCGCGTCGCCGCCCCGCGTGCCCATCTGCAAGTAGGCGGGAGGCTTCAAGTCTGGATTCCACCCGGGCGCCGCCTGCCTGCCTGCCCTGCCGTCGCCCTTGGGGGAGGGGCGAGCGCGGCCGGGAATCATGCCCATGTTTCGCCCATCACCTCGATGGGAGGAAGAGACATGGCGCTGGAAGCAATCCTGTTGTGGGCGGTAATCGGCCTCATCGCTGGATGGCTCGCGTCCGCGGTGGTGGGCGGTGGCTACGGCCTGATTGGCGATATCGTCGTGGGCGTGGTGGGCGCGTTCCTGGGAGGTTTCATCCTCCGGGCGCTCGGCACGGGAGCCCCATTTGGCGGCATCGCGGGCACCATCTTCGTGGCGTTCATCGGAGCAGTGGTGCTGCTGCTGATACTGCGGCTCATCCATTCGAGCACGGCCCGAAGGGTCTGATCCGCACGGCCTGAATCCGCGGCGACTTCTCGCGCGGGGCGCATTGCGTCCCGCGCGAGTCGTGCTTTCGGGCCTGATGACGCCGGACACCAGGGGCCTGACGGCAGTCATCAGGGCGGGGGCCTTCCGCTCCCGTGGCAGCGTCCGTCCCCTGAGGAGTTCCAAGGGTTTACCTCGTTGAGAAGCGTGTGGGGCGCATGGCACGCGCCGTGCTCTAGCCCCCCACATCGCTGAACCGGCCGGTGTCCGAAGCCGGCCCATCCAATCTCCGAGGAACACCGCCATGGCGCTCTCCCCCCTGTCGAAGTCGTCCGTTGCCAGCTCCTCCTTCTCGCCCCGCACGTCCGCCACGGAGCTCTCCAGCCCGGTGGCGCGCCCCACGGCGGTGACGGCGGACGCGGGGCAGGCCAAGAGCGGCCCGGGTTCGCTCCAGGGGATGTTCCAGGCGGATGGCTTCGACGCGCCGGCGGGCGTGGGCAAGAAGGGCGCGCTCCAGGGCGGCAATCCCATGGAGCAGCTGACCGAGATGGTCCAGATGCTGAAGCAGCTGGTGGAGATGCTCGGTGGAATGAACGGCGCTGGTGCGCAGCAGGGCGCCGGTGCGCAGCAGGGCGCCGCCGCTCCGGGCATCGAGGGCGCAGCCGGTGCGCAGCAGGGCGGCGTGCCGGACCTGGGTGGCGAGGGCGCGGGCTCCAGCGCGGCCCCTGCTCCTGCCGCGGCGCAGGCGGCCTCCGCGGCGCAGGGCGCTCCGGCCCCGGCGGCTCCCCAGAAGGACGCGGCCGTCGCCGGTCCCCAGTCCGTGGGCGACTCGAGCGCGGCGAAGGGCAAGAACACCATCACCCTCAACAACGACGGCAACAAGCCGATGACGGTGAACTTCACCCCCAACGCGGGCGAGAAGGCCGTCGACTCCGTCACGCTGAAGCCCGGTGAGAGCCGCACGGTGCAGTTCCCGGACAACTGGTCCGGCAACTTCCGCAGCGACAACGGCGACGGCAAGAACGCGACGCTCGGTGAAGTGAAGTTCGACGGCGGGTTCGGGAACACCTACTACGACGTCAGCTACATCGAGGGTCACAACACCTCGATGACCATCCAGCCGGACGGCGGCGGCCGCCTGTCGGGCACGATGGACAACCTGCTCTCCTCCGCGCCTGACTCCGTGAAGGCCAAGGGAGCGGACGGCTCCGCGTACGGCATCAAGAAGAGCACCACGTCCAACGTGCAGGATCCGGAGGTGGTAGACTTCTTCCGCAAGCACGTTGGCGCGGATCAGGGCTACGTCATCCCCACGGACGACGCGAGCACGCTGGGCAGCAAGAACAGCAACCTGGTTGTCCACCTGAAGGACCTGGCCTGATTCCCCTCACCCGAGGCCCCCATCCATGAGCGTCCGCCTTCCGTCTGGTCTTCCCCGCCCGGGCCTGCCCCTGCAGAGCCCCGCGCAGGAGAAGGAGGAGAAGGCGCAGTCCGGTGAAGGCAAGTCATCGGGCAAGGCCACAGGGAAGGGCGGCACCGGAAAGGGAGGCGTCGCCGTCAAGGGCGGCTCCGCGAAGGGCGCCTCCGCCAAGGGAGGCCTCGAGCAGAGCGGCCCCCAGGACGGCATGGACTTCGGCCGCTCGGGCGAGCCGGAGCGCACTGAAGGCGGCGGCGCCAGGGCCCCGCAGCAACAGGCAGGGATGGCGTCCGGCACCTCGCAGGGCGCCGCCAGCCTGGGCACCCTGGAGCAGCCCCCTGCCCTCGCGGCCCAGACCGCGCAGACGGCCCCGGCGCTCCCCCAGCCTCCGCCCATGGCGCAGCAGGTGCCAGTGGCGCCCCAGCTCGAGCGCCGGCCCGCCGCTTCCGAATCCTCTCGCGAGCGCACCGCCTCGGACGGCCAGTCGTCGGATGCCGCGAAGCAGGCGATGGAGGGCCGCGCGAAGCTGCGCATCGCCGTCCTCCACCGGCTCCACCGCGGCCTCACGGAGGTGGAGGGGAAGATGAGCGCCTTCCTCGCCAACCCCGGCCGACAGGGCGTCGTCACCCTGCCGGTGGTGCTGAGCGTGAGCACCGTCACCTTCGAGTGGTGGAAGTCCGCGAACGCGGTCCCCGAGGACCGGGCCTACCTGGCCCAGGTCCTGGGCGAGCCCGGCACGGCGGATGACGCCACGCTCCTGGCCACGCTGCGCGCGGAGATTGGTCAGGCCTTCGCGGAGTTCCCGCGCACGCCGCAGGGCGTGGAGGCCCGGAAGCTGTACGACGCCGTCCTCCAGAAGTACGAGGCCGCCCGCATCCAGCCCATCATCGCGGGCCACGACAGCGGCCCCGTGGTGGAGGAGTGCGCGCGGCTGGGCCTGTCCTGCGAGATGGACTTCACCCGCTCCCTGCTCTTGTCGCCGTGGATGCTGGCCACCAGCCAGAGCCCGGAAGAGGGCAACGCGACGCAGGTGATGGTGGCGGGACTCACGCTGCCCCAGCTGGGCGCGCTGGTGGGCCACCTGCGCCAGCTCAACCCGCTGCTCAGCAATCCCCAGCTGCGCGCGCTGCTGCTGCGCGCCTCCACGGACAAGCGGCTGGCGCTGCGCAAGGTGATGGGCCTGCAGGAGGTGGAGCAGGTCCAGGAGCTGGCGCGCCAGCTGCTGCGGCTCCAGGCCGTGCAACACCTCACCGTCTGAAGCCCACGCGGCGGATGGACTCCAGTCCATCCGCCGTCAGTCTTTACGGCCTATGAGGACTCGCGGCCGAAGTTGGCCATGGCGCGGGAGCCGCCACCGTCCGTGTTGCCCAGCGCGACGGCCTTCTCCCCGCCCTCCTGCGCGGCCTGGGCCTCCGACATGCCCTGGGCGCTTTCGACGATCATCTGCCCGCCGCCCTGGTGCCGGTTCCAGCTGATGTCCACGGAGTCCGCGAGCCTCTGGGCGTCCACCGGAATCTTGGAGCCGGTGCTGGGGTCCTTGAGCAGGTAGCGGCCCTGGTCGTCCTTGCCCTCCACGGAGACCCAGTGCGCGCGGCCCGTCTCCCCCGGCTTCGTCGTGGGGTCCACCAGGCTGGAGTCCACCATCACCGCGCCCTTGGCGCCGCGCGCGAGCGCGTCATCCAGGGCCTTGGTGTCGAGCTTGGACGACGTCTGAGTCACCTTCGTGCCCTGGTTCGCCAGCATGTTGGACAGCTCATGCGGCGACGTGCCCTGGCCCTGCGTGAAGCGCGACTCCAGCGCGGCCATCTTGTCCTTGTCCGACGTGGGCTGCGTCTTGCTGGTGCCAATGTCCTTGCCCAGCATCACCGCCACCGCGGCGCCGCAGTCATTCTGATTGGCCTGCTTGACGACCTCGGGGTCCGTCCCCGCGGCGTCCCAGCCGCCAATCTCCGGAGCCTGGGGCGCGTTCGCGAGCGTCCCCTGGACGCCCAGGTCCTGCGCCGAAGCGCCCGACACCGGCTGGAAGCGGTTCGCCCATGCCTGATTGAGGGCCTGCACCGCCGCGAAGGCGTCCGAGGCCTGCTCCGTCTGCACGGGGGTGGGCGCGCCCTCCACCTGCGAGACGACCTTCTCCTCCGGCAACCCGACCTGCTGCGCGGTCTGCTGCGGGACGGCGGTCGGCTTCACCTCCGCCAGTTGCTGGAAGGTACGGAGGAGATTGGAGGAAAGATTCACGCTCACGGTCGTGCTCCGGGGGGGAGGGGGGATGTCATCCTACCTGTGATGCCGCCCCGTGTTAAGGCTCCCCGGATGGATCCAACCCGTGCTTGCGCAGGAGTTTCCGGAGGTAGACACGGTCGATATCAGCTTCGCGAGAAGCCCTGGAAATGTTGCCTTCGCAGCGCTCGATGAGGTTCTTCAGGTAGTCACGTTCGAACACTTCGATGAGGTGTTCTTTTGCTTCCTTGAAGGGCAGGTCCAGATCCGGACCCTTGCGGCCGTCCGCGCCCTGGGGCGCCTCCAGGTCCGGAAGTGCCTCCTCGCCCAGGTTGACGACCTGTTCCACCACGTTGCGCAGCTCGCGCACGTTGCCGGGCCAGGGGTACTGCATGAGCAGCGCGCGCGTCTGATCCGACAGCGCGCCCGGCTGCCGGCCCATCAGCTTGAGCATGTGGTCGATGAGGAGCGGGATGTCCTCCGGGCGCTCGCGCAGCGCGGGCAGCGTCACGCGCAGCACGGCGAGCCGGTGGAAGAGGTCGCGGCGGAACTTCCCCTGCTGGACGGCCTGCTCCAGGTTCACGTGCGAGGCGGCCACCACGCGCACGTTCACCGTGAAGTAGTCGTTGCCGCCCACGCGCTTCACCTGCCGACGCTCCAGCACGCGCAACAGGCGCGGCTGCAGGTCCAGGGGCAGCTCGCCAATCTCGTCCAGGAAGACGGTGCCGTTCTGCGCGCGCTCGAAGGCACCGGCGCGGTCGCCCTGGGCGCCGGTGAAGGAGCCCTTCACGTGGCCGAAGAGCTCGGACTCGATGAGGGTGGAGGGCACACCCGCCAGGTCCACGATGACGAAGGGGCCCTTGGCGCGCGGGCTCAGCTGGTGGATGGCCTCCGCGCACAGGTCCTTGCCCGTGCCCGTCTCGCCGTGGATGAGCACGTCCGCGCCGCCGGGCGCCAGGCGCTCCAGCACGGTGAAGGCCTCGCGCATCTTGCGGCTTGTGCCCACGAGCGCGCCGAAGCGGTCCCGCGAGGACAGGGGCAGCGAGCGCTCGCGCGTGTCCTCCGGCACCAGCTTCAGCTCGGTGGTGCCCAGGGTGATGACGCTGCCGGGGCGCAGCTCCATGGCGGTGAAGCGCAGGCCCTCCACGAACGAGCCGTTGTGCGAGCCCAGGTCCGTGGCGACGACGTGCTCGGCGTGCACCTCCAGCTTCAGGTGCTGGCGGGAGACGGCCTTGTCGGTGAGGACGATGTCACACGTGGGGGCCTTTCCCACTGTGTACGTCCCCTGTTTGAGCGGGTGGGCCTTGCCGGCTTCCGCGCCGGAAAGCACCCGGAGCACCATCCGCACCTGTCCCGCCCGGCCCCGCTGCAGGGTGGCCGTGGCATCCAGGAGCTCCTCGTCCTCGTCTGGGGGCAGCGACACGGCGGGGGACGGTAGCACGCCCCGCCACGGTCGCCAGCAGCCGTGCGTGACGTCCTACCTGCGCCGGCCGCGAGAAGGCTTGCGGGCAGGTGGACGCGGGGAGTCCCTGGGCAGGGTCTCCAGCCACGAGTCCACCTCGCCCACGCGCTCGTCCATCCCGGACTCGCTGAAGCGCTCGCGGGCGCGGGTGGCCTCGCCCCGGGCCTCCGCCAGCGCCTCCGGAGACTGGCCCGTCTGGTACAGCGCCCGCGCCAGCGCGAAGCCGGACTCCGCCAGCGCATCCGGGGGCGCGGACGCGAAGGACACCGCCATCTGGAGCGGCGCCACGGAGTCGCGCGCCCGGCCCAGGCCCAGCAGCGCCTGGCCCACGCCGTCGTAGGACGGCTGGAGTCCCTCGTCGCCCTCGGGCAGCTGCTCGCGCTTGAGGGCCACGGCCTGCTCGTAGGTCTTCAGCGCGTCGTCGTAGCGCTTCATCCCCAGCTGGCACATGCCCAGTTCGTCCAGCGCCTCCGCCACCTGCGCGCTCTTCTCGCCGTGCAGGGTCTTGTAGAGGTCCACCACCGCCTGGGCATGTGGCAGGGCGCGCTCGGGCTGGCCGGCGTCTCGCAGGGCCAGGGACACCAGGCCGTGCCGGTTGGCCATGTCCGGATGCACCGGGCCCACCGCCGCCTGGGTCTTCGCGAGCGACGCCTCCAGGAGCGGCACCGCCCCCTTGGCGTCGCCGGTGCCCAGCACCAGCCGGCCCAGGAGGAAGAGCGCCCGCGCGCGCTTGGGGTGCTCGGGTGGCAGCGCCTTGTCGTAGAGGGCGCTCGCCTCCGTCAGCCGCTTGCGGGCCTCCTCCATGTGGCCCTGGGACATGGCGAGGTTGGCCTGGTTCACCTTCACGTCTGCTTCCAGCGCGGGCTCACCGCCCAGCCGCTGGAGGGTGGCCTCCGCCAGCTCGCCCCAGTTCGCCGCCGGGTCGTAGTGCTTCTGGCCGTCCTCCACGTAGAGGAGCTTGTTGAGGATGGCGACCTTCAACCGGTCCGCCCTGCCCGCCTCCGCGTCGAACACGGCGCGCGACAGCAGGCGGGACGCTTCCGGCGACTGGCCCGTCTGTTCCTGGAGCCAGCCCAGGTGGAAGCGCATCTCCGCCTTCAGCGGCAGGTAGCCCGTCTTCTCCACCGGCGCCTCCAGCGCCTTCACCGCGGTGAGCGCCGCCGGGTAGCGGCCCGCGTCCACCTGCGCGCGCACCTCCGCCAGCTGATCCTCCAGCGCTTCAATGGTGCCGCGCAGGGCGGGGTCGGAGGGGCGGCGCTGCTGTTCAGCCAGTCCCTCCACGTCCTCGCACTCGTGCAGCGCAGGCAGCGCATGCACCATGTCCACGGACTTCACCACCATGGCGGCGTCCGCGCTCGCGAGCAGGTCCACCGTGGCGCGCAGGTCCTTGCGGCGGCGCTCCAGGCACACCACCTGCCGGTCCAGCTGCTCCTCCGGCTTCACGCCGCTCACGCGCGCGTCCTCGCACGCCTGGACGCGCTGGTGCTTCCACGCGTCCGCGTACTGCCCCAGCACCTGCACGGCGCGGACGGCCATCCCTTCCGCGAAGGGCTTCCCGGTGGCGCGGAAGGCGGACTCCAGCTTCGCCTTCGCGTCCGGCGTCCACACGGTGTCCATCAGCGCGCCCGCGTCCACGCACACCTGGGACTGCTGCCACGCCACGCCGCCCGCCACCGCGAGCGCGGTGGTCATGGCACCCGCCGCTCCCAGCCAGCGCTTGCGCTGCCCGAGGCGCTGCTCCTGGGAGAGCGCATCCAGCAGGGCCTGCATGGACGGGAAGCGTGCGTCCGTGTCCAGCGCCAGCCCGCGCAGCACCGCCTGCCTCACCCAACCGGGCACCTTCGCGTCGCGCGGGGGCTCGCGGATGAGCACGGGCGGCGGCGCGATGACGGGGATCGCCTTGGCGGGCGCGGCGTTCAGCGACTGCGTGCCGCCCAGCGACTGCGTGCCGGTGGCCTCCTCCAACTCCGCGCTCCGGCTGGCGGACGCGTAGGCCTTGATGCTGCCCGGGTCGAAGGGGCGCGTGCCGTAGAGCGCGCCGTAGAGCGCCGCGCAGAAGCTGAACTGATCCGTTCGCGCGTCCAGCTGCGTGCCCCGGAACTGCTCCGGGGACATGTAGTTGGGCGTGCCCACCAGCAGTCCCGCTTCGGTGAGCGTGGTGTCCAGCATGCGCCGGTCCGAGGACTCCAGGACCTGCGCCTCCTCCGGAGAGACGGGGGCCTCCGGTCCGTCGCCCACCTGCCGCGCCAGGCCGAAGTCCGTCACGTAGACGCGGCCCGCGTGGCTCACCAGCACGTTGGCGGGCTTGAAGTCGCGGTGCACCAGCCCCGCCGAGTGCGCGGCCTGCAGTCCCCGGCCCGCCTGGAGGTAGCGCTCAAGCACCTCGCGCCAGGAAGGCTTCGCCTCCTTCAGCCACGAGCCCAGCGTGCCGCCCTCCACCAGCTCCATGGCGACGAAGACCTGGTCGCCCCACATGCCCACGTCGAAGACGGGGATGACGTTGGGATGGGAGACGCGCGCCATGGCCTGCGCTTCGCGCAAGAGCCGGGACCGCGCCTCTTCGTTGTCCTGGTTGGCGTTCGGGTGCAGCAGCTTCAGGGCAATCTTGCGGTCCAGGTCCGGGTCATAGGCGGCGTACACCACGCCCATGCCGCCCTGCCCCAGCTTGCGCAGCAGCAGGTAGCGGCCCACCTGGGGAACGGGCGGGACGTCCTCCGCGCGGCGCGGACGGGGACCCGTTCCATATCCCGAGCCCCGGCCCGTCCCCGCGCCCGAGCGCACGGAGTCCGAGTTGCCGGTGCCTGTGTTTCGCCTTCCGGTGTCTCTCTTCGTCATGGGCCGTGACCTGATCCGCGAGTCTACCGCCGGCCCTCGCCCGCTCCGAACATCCTTCCGCGACGCGTCAGCCCCGCCCGCCTGCCTGGTGACGGCCGTCATCAGCTCCAGGACCGCAGTCACCAGGGGCCGCCGTCAGCGTGGGACACAAACCCCTGGAATCAGGGAGGGCTCGGCGGGCCGGAGGCTGGCACGCCAGACGCAATGGGTACGGACAACGCGGGCAAGTTCGGGGTGCAGACAGACCTCATCCGCGACAGGCCACATGAATATCGCCGAGCCGCATCGCTACTGAATGCGTGGTTCGGATGGAGGCGGCGGTGAACGGAGACACCGCCGCCTTCTTGCTTTTCAGCGCTTCGCACGCAGCGTGCGCTCGTAGTCCTCGTAACGCAGCTTCGCGATGGTGCGACGGTCGCGGGTGCGAACGACGATGCCCTCCGGGTGCTGCCCTGCCCCGGCATCCAACGCGCACCGGGTCGCGGGCGCGTGCGAGCGCAGCCAGGCGAACGCTCCCTCCAGGTCCTTCGGCATCGCGGCGCCGTCCTCTTCGAGGATGCGCGGCGTGGTCTCCAGGCTGTGCTCGCGGGTGAAGGCCATGAGCGCGTCCTCGGTCACGAAGGGCTGGCCTCCGGATTCGCGCCAGCCGGAGAGCTGTTCCGCGGACCAGGTGAGGGGCGTCTCGTAGTCGGTGAGACGAACCACGTCGAAGACGCGGTAGCCCACGCGCTTCTCGCCCGTGTACTGCTTGCTGTGGGCGGTGACGTTGCCGCCGTACACCTCGCCGAAGACGACGGTGATGCCGCCCGCGTCGAGCCGCTTCTCACGCAGGGCGTCCGCCACCGGGCGCAGGTGCTCCACGATGCCCAGGGCCGGGTTCCCGATGAGGTCACCGCTCGCGTAGAGGAGTTCCTCGCGGCTGCCGAGCAGGTACGTGCCGTCCGGAAGGAACACGATGCGCGCGTTGGTGCCATCCACCTTCTCCGTGCCGACCACGGGCCCGTCGAACGCGATGGCGGGTTCGGCCAGCCGGCCCTTGTCTCCCAGCGTGTGGTACGTCGGGATGGACGGGTACTTCGTCAGCGAGTTGAGCGTGCGCAGGTTGGCGGTGCGGACGGAGAAGGTCATGGCGCGGCCTCGGGGTGTGAGGGGCGACGGTAGCAAAAGCCCCGGTCAGGCTCGCGGGACGCGGCCGTCCGCCGGGGCCTGACACACGGGAGGTTCGGACGCATGGGCATGTCATGTACGGAGAGGTCCTGGGCATCGGCCCGTTCCGCCGCGAGCTGGTGCCCTTCCTCCAGCAGCCGGAAGCGTGGCATCGGAACACCCGCGACGGGGCCATCATCGTCGTCGCCGTGTTCCTGGCGCCGGAGGGCAGCTCGCGCAGCCGGGAGCTGGCGGGATGCATGGGAGCGGAGGCGTGGGACTTCAACACCCACGCGCTCGACCCATGGCGTGTGGACGTGGAGGCGGTGCGGCGGTTCCTGTACCCCGGCGAGGAGCACCGGCTGGAGTGCTTCCTGCGTCTGCGGGACGCGGGTTTCGAGTTCTTCTTCCAACCGAACGGCTAGCCCCATGTCCCCTTCTTTTTCGCTCTCCGCGAAGGACGCGGAGACGGTGCTGGACACCTTCGACCGGGAGGGCCTGATCGAAGCCTTGTTGCTCGTGCGTCAGTGCCTGGACGTGGACCTCTTCGACATCGGCAACGCCGTGGAACCGCTGCTCCGGAACGCGGGCCGTCTCGCCTCGCTTCCGGAGGCGAAGGTGGAGGCGCAGGTGATTGCCACGGGCGTTTTCCGCCGCGAGTTGGCGGACCACATGGATTACGGCGCCGAGCGGAACACCGACACGCGAGAGGGCACGCGGGTCATCGCGTCGTTCTTCGTCGGCGGGATGGGGGCCTTCCATGCGGAGGTGCTCGCCCGCTGCATGGGCGCGGAGGCGTGGGACTTCAACACGCACGCCCTCGTCCCCGAGCGCATGCGCGTCCAGGACCTGGCCCACCTCTGGATGGATGACGGCCTGCTGACGCGGTTCCACACGCTGAGAGATGCGGGGTTCCGGTTCTATTTCCGGATGCCAACCTGGGGCTCCACCCCCTGACGCACCCTCCGTGCCTGTCCGGGCTGGACGGAAGCCGGACTCCCCGTGACGCGCCGGTTGACGCGCGCCCCCGGCGCCCCTCTTATCTGCCCCTCCCCTTGAGCAGGAGTTCCCGTTGGCAGGCGTACCGGTCGAATTGACCCCGGAGGGTTTCGAAGCAGTCACCCAGAAGCCCGGCATGTGCGTCGTGGACTTCTGGGCGCCGTGGTGTGAACCCTGCCATGAGTTCGCTCCGGTCTTCTCCGAGGCCGCCGCGCGGTTCCCGGACATCACCTTCGCCCGGCTCGACGCGGAGGCCCACGAAGCCGTGGCCGAGCCGCTGGGCATCGACGCGTACCCCACCCTCGTCGCGTTCAAGGACGGGCTGGAGGTCCGCCGCGTCTCCGAGGCGCTGTCCCCCGAGGCGCTGGACCGGCTGCTGGTCGCGCTGCGAGCCGTGGACGTCTCCGAGGAGGAGCGCCGCAAGACGAACCGCGAGCGGACCGAGGCGGGCGAGCTCCCCACCGGAGTCCCCGAAGGCGCCATCTGGGACGACGGCGACGAGGAGTGGTCCTTCGGCCCGAAGGACGCCAAGGGCCGGCCGCACGGCACGTGGCGGTACTGGCGCGCCGACGGCACCCTCTGCAACGAATGCATCATGGTGCAGGGCAATCCGCACGGCCCATTCAGGCGATTCCACGAGGACGGCGCGGTGTCCCAGGAGGGCGCCTTCGAGCAGGGCCAGCTCCACGGCCCCCGCACCTGGATTGCCTCCGACGGCTTCACCTCCGAGCGCATGCACGAAGGCGGCGTGAGCGAGCGCGTGCGCAAGACGGTGATGCACTACGACCGCGGCACCGTGCGGCAGGTGGAGCACTTCAACGGCGATGGCCAGCGCGTGGTGCCCTCCACCGGCGAGCCCTACCCCACCCGTCCGGCCCACCTGCCCGAGGACGCGGAGCTGCGCGAGGACCTCAACCAGTGGGCCAAGGTCACGCTCAACGCGGACCGCGAGCGCCACGGCCTCACCCGCTTCTGGGACGCGCAGGGACAGCTGCTCTGGGAGGCCGAGTTCGACAACGGACGGCGGCACGGGCGCTACTGGTCGCGCGCGGAGGACACCTACGCGGACTTCCGCGTCCACTTCGAGGAGGGCCGGGCGGAGGGCGACTTCGCGTGCGGCGAGTGGGCCCTGATGGACGCGCAGCGGGCGGTGGTGCTCAAGCGAGACCTGGGCCTGGCCATGGATGAGCAGACGCTGGCGCGCTCGCCGGTGTTCTCCAACCTCCCCCGGAGCGCGGAAGGCTGGCGCGAGCTGGCGAAGGAGGCCCGCGCGGACCGGCGCTACCGCGAGGCCCTGCTGGCCACGGCACGGGCGTGCGCCACGTCGCTGGACGTCCAGCCGCTGAAGCAAGGCCTGGAGGAGCTGACGCTGCCGCGCACACAGGACTCGGCTCGACAGGTCGCGGACAGCGTGGTGGGGAATGCGGGACAGGCGTGGGCCCCCATGGCGGACGCGCTCATGCGCGGCGGTGAAGCGGCCACGCTGCTGCGGGGCTACGCGGTGCTGCTGGACCAGACGGACCGGCCTCGCGCGGCGCTGGACTTCCTGCACGCGGCGATGCTGCTCGCGCCGGAGCGCAAGGCGTACCTGTTCACGCGCGGCCTCATCCTGTTGAACCTGGGCGTGGCGGATCAGGTGCAGAAGGACGCGGAGGGGCTCGCGGAAGCGGAGCCGGACACCGCCCGGTTCCTGGCCACGTACGCGCGGGCGTTGTTCCCCCGGTTCGACTTCTGGGCGGGACAGGAGCCTCCGAGCTGCACCTACGACAGCCTGCCGGAGAAGCCCGCACAGTCCCTGGAGGCCATCCAGCAGTTGGTGCGCAAGTACGCCACGCGGCTCCAGGCGATTCGCGGCGCGCTGCTCCAGCGGTACAAGCCCGGCGCGGCGGTGTCCTGGCTGCCGCCGGACCTGTCGGGCCTGCTGGGTGATGGGCCCGTGGAGCTGAAGCAGGAAGAGATGGAGTTGGGCGAGGACGAGCAGGTGGAGATCGACGAGACGCTCAACCTGGAGATGGGGTTCGCGGACCTGACGCTGATGCTGCGCGGGGACTGGAGCGCGCTGTCGTGGCTGCTGTGGTCGTGCGGCGAGACGACGTTCAAGATGCCCACGCGCATCGCGCCGCCGGCGGGTTACGGACAGGCCGCGGGACAGGCCTCGCAGCGACTGTGGCAGAGCCGGGACCGCAAGTTCCGGGGCAATTCCAGCGCGACGAAGCCCGGCCAGGGATTCCTCTTCGAAGGCGTGGCGCTGGGCGACCTGCACCCGAACCTAGTGTCCATCGCGGAGCGGCAGTACGCGGAGACGCAAGCGATGTTCTATTGGCTCAATGACCCGGACAATGTCTCTCCGTGGCAGAGCAATCTGAGGGGCAGCTAGGCATGAATCGGATTCGTGAAACCATCGAGGTCGCGGAGCCCCTGTGGCGGGCGCTGGAGCAGATGAGCCACGACCTGGGCGTGGACCGGAATGCCCTGGTCGCGCAGGCGCTGTTCATGCTCGCGAGACAGAACGGGTACGTGGCGCCCACGCCCGTGGCGCTCGGGGCGACGGACGCGGGTGAGCCCGTGCGGGCTCCGGCGGCCCGTGCCCCTGAGCCCGTGGTGCGTGTGGCGGAGCGCCCCGTGGCTGTTGCTGTCCCCGCGGCTGTCGCTGTCCCCGCGGCTGCCGTTGTCCCCGCGGCTGTTGCTGCCCCTGCGGCTGCCGTCGTCCCCGCGAAGGAGACCGTGGCCGCCGCTCCTGCCGCGGCAGCGGTGTCCGAACCCGTGAAGGCACAGTCCTCCGTGGACGAGGCCGCTCACGCGCGGGCGCGCATGCAGGAGGTCCTCGCGGCGGTGGATGCGGTCTCGCAGCCCCGAGACGTGCCGGTGGCGTCCGACGAGGAGGAGGAGGCGGCGGACGAGGAGGAAGAATCCGACTCCGATGAGGACTCAGACGACGAGGAGTCCGACGACGAAGCGGCTGACGAATCCTCGGACGACGAGGAGTCCGACGACGAATCTTCGGACGATGAGGAGTCCGACGACGAATCTTCGGATGACGAGGAGTCCGACGACGAATCTTCGGATGACGAGGAGTCCGAGGAAGAGGACTCGGACGACGAGGAGCCTGACGACGACGCGGCTGACGAATCCTCGGACGACGAGAGCGCATCCGAGGCGGCGGCCGCCGCGGGCTCGGACGACGATGACGAGTCGCAGTCCTCCGAGGACGACGACGCATCCGCGGCCGACATCGCAGCGGCGATCGGCTCCGAGGAACGCCCCGGCGCCGACGAGGACGACGACTCCGAGCCCGAAGAGGCCAAGACGGGAGAGGAGGCCACGGGCTCCGAGAAAGACGACGCGGACGATGAGGCCGCCGCACAAGCAGCCGCATCCGGCGAAGATGCCGAGCAGGCCGACGCGCCCGCCGAGGACGAAGAGCAGGACTCGGGCTCCAACGAATCCGAGGAGCAGGACCTGCCCTTCGTGGCGCCTCCGGCCGCGAAGGCCCCCGCCGCCCGCAAGCAGGGCCGTGTGCTCCGTCCCTCCGAGCCCGAGGACGACGCGCCCCCGGAGTCCAACCGGGGCCGCAAGCCCGCCGCACGGGCCCCCGCGCGCATGGACCTGTTCGTGCGGCTGAGCCCGGATGGTCCCGCCACGCGGGTGGACGTGGAGCGCTTCACGCTGGGACGCGGCCCGCAGTGCAGCCTCGTCGTGAAGTCCGGCAGGGTCTCCCGAGAGCACGCCATCGTCGTGCGCGATGGCGCTGACTACTTCATCGAGGACCTGGGCTCGTCCAACGGGACCTGGATCAACCACCAGCGCATCAAGCGCCAGAAGATCGCGGACGGGGACACCTTCAACCTGGGGACCGAAGCCGTGTACTTCTCCCTCCAGCCTTCCGAGGACTGACGCGCTCAGGCCTCCCGCGAAGGATTGCGGATGCCCAGGGCGGAGGTGACTCCGCCCAGCACCAGCAGTACGGCGGAGACGAGCATCGCCCGGTGGAAGCCCGCGACGTCCAGTCGAGGGCCCACGATGAGCCCCGCGAACGCGATGGCGATGAGCCCCGCGACCCGGGCGATGGCGTTGTTGATGGCCGAGCCGATGCCCGCCTGCGCCTTGTGCACGGACCCGAGCACCGCCGCCGTCAACGGCGCCACCGTCGTCGTCAGCCCCAGCCCGAACACCAGCACGCCCGGCAGCATCTGCGTCCAGAAGTCCAGCGGCGTGCCGACGCGAAGCATGAGCAGGAACCCGGCGCCCGCGACACACGGGCCCACCGCCATGAACAGGCGCGGCCCGAACCGGCCCGCGAGCCCACCGAACGTCGACGACAGCAGCAACATGATGATCGTCGTCGGCAGCAGCACCAGCCCCGCCATCGTCGCGCGAAAGCCTCCCACCTGCTGGAGGAACAGCGTGATGAGGAACTGGCTCAGCGCCAGCGCTCCGTAGATGAACGTCGTGGCCAGGTTGCCCACCCAGAAGTTCCGCACTCGGAAGAGGCCCAGGGGCATCATCGGGTGTGGCGACCGCCGCTCCTGCCAGAGGAACGCGATGAACGCCGGCACGCCCACGCCCAACGACGCCAGCACCGTGGGATGCGTCCAGCCCACCGTCCCCTGCTCAATCAGCGCGTAGACGGGACCGCCCAATCCCACGCACGCGAGCACGGCCCCCAACACGTCGATGCGCGCGCCTTCCGGGCGGGTGGGCTCCTCCATGCGCGCCAGCAGCGCCAGCGTCAGCCCGATGGGCAGCACGTTGATGGCGAAGATCCAACGCCAGCCCACCGTGTCCACCAGCAGTCCGCCGACCAGCGGCCCCGCGATGAACGCCCCGCCCGTCCAGCCGGTCCACGCGCCAATGGCCTTCGCCTGTTCGGGGCCGGAGAAGAAGGACAGGATGAGCGCCAGCGAGCCCGGCACCAGGAGCGCGCCCGTGGCCCCCTGCAACGCACGCGCGAGGATGAGCACCGCGCCCGTCGGAGCCACCGCGCACAGGAGCGATGTGGCCCCGAAGCCCAACAGCCCCAACCGCAGGATGCGCTTGCGCCCGAACACATCCGACAGTGATCCCGCGGCCAGCATCAGCGAGCCCAGCGTGATGAGGTAGGCATCCACCACCCACTGCTGGAGGCTGAGCCCACCGCCCAGGTCCCGCACCATCGCGGGCAGCGCGACGTTGATGATCGCCCCGTCCAGGAACGTGACGAGCGAGGCGAGCACGGCGATTCCCAGGACCAGCCGCTGTGGAGGCGTCAAGGTATCCGCCGACTCCCCAAGGTGTGCCGCACGCGCCCGGGGAGGTCGGGACGCTCATGGCCTTGTAGCGAGCCTCCTGCCGCGCTGTCTGCCCCGGTCGCCGTGGACTTCCAGCTCATCAACACTGTCGCCCCTGGCGTCCAGGGCTCCAGAAGTTGCACGCCCCCCCGTGGGCTCCCACCCCAGGTCGCCTTGACTTACAAATTACGCTGATAATATTACATTCGAAATCAAAGGAGCCGCACATGACCGCCAGCTACATCATCGACGCCGTCCGGACCCCGCGTGGGCGCGGAAAGATGGGCAAGGGGGCCCTGACCGGACTGCATCCTCAGGAGCTGCTCGCCCAGACGCTGAACGCGCTCCAGCGGCGCGGCGGCTGGGATGCTCGGGAGGTGGGCGACGTCATCGCGGGGTGCGTGTCGCAGGTGAATGAGCAGGGCGCGAACATCGCTCGCAACGCGGTGCTCGCGGCGGGGTGGCCGCAGGAGGTGTCCGCCGTGTCGCTCAACCGCTTCTGCGGCTCCGGGCTCCAGGCGGTGAACTTCGGCGCCATGGGTGTCGCCTCCGGTGCCATGGACTTCGTGGTGACGGGCGGCGTGGAGAGCATGTCGCACCTGTCGCTGGGCGCGGACGGCGGCGGCCAGGACGGCGGCAACGTGCGGCTGCGCGAGCGCGTCTACCAGGTGCCCCAGGGCATCAGCGCGGACCTCATCGCGACGTTGGAGGGCATCACCCGCGAGGACGTGGACGCGTGGGCCCTGCGCTCGCAGCGACAGGCGGCCCGCGCCATCGAGGAGAACCGCTTCGCCAAGGCCCTCTTCGCCGTGAAGGACCCGGCCACCGGCGCCGTGCTGCTGGAGCGCGACGAGTACCCTCGCCCGGACACCACCGCGCAGGGCCTGGCCGCGCTCAAGCCCGCGTTCGTCGCCATGGGCGGGACGGCCGTGGGCCCGAACGGCGAGACGCTGGATGGCATCGCGCTTGCCGCGTATCCGCAGGCGAAGCGCATCCAGCACGTGCACACCGCGGGCAACTCCAGCGGCATCGTGGACGGGGCCGCCGTGGTGGCGTTGGCGTCCGAGCGCTACGTGAAGGAGAAGGGGCTCAAGCCCCGCGCCCGCATCCGCGCCATGGCGACGCTGGGCACCGAGCCGCTCCTCATGCTCACCGCCCCCGCCCCTGTGAGCGAGAAGGCCCTGCGCATGGCCGGGATGAAGGCCGGCGACATCGACCTGTGGGAAATCAATGAGGCCTTCGCCGCCGTGGTCCTCCAGACGACGCGCGCGCTGGGCATCGACCCGGACCGGGTGAACGTCAACGGCGGCTCCATCGCGCTGGGCCACCCGCTGGGCGCCACGGGCGCGATGCTCCTGGGCACCGCCCTGGATGAGCTGGAGCGAACGGGCAAGCAGACGGCGCTCATCACCATGTGCATCGGTGGCGGCCAGGGCATCGCCACCATCATCGAGCGCATCTAGCGCCTGGCGTCCGGCAGGCGGCCGCCCCCTCGCGAGCACCTCGCGTGCTCGCCGGGCGGATGCGTTGACAGGAACCATCGTCTCCGACATTAGGAAGGGTCGCTCCCGCAGGCACCGGGGCGCGCGGTCCAGTCGTCTTCGCTGGCCGTGAGGCCTGAGAGACTGGAGCGCCCCATGGATGCACCCGCAGAGCTGCCCCCCCTCATTGCCCAGGCGTCGCAATGGCCCATGGCGCCCGTGATGACCCGGGTGGGGCTGGCCATCGCCATTGGCCTCTTCATTGGCCTGGAGCGAGAGCACAGCCGCAAGACGGGCGTGCGCACGTTCGCGCTCACCGCGCTGATGGGCTGTCTGGGCGGGCTCACCGGTCAGTCCTTCGCGTTGGTGTCCGCGGGCTTCGTCACGCTGCTGGTGCTGCTGATGAACGTCCGGGAGCTGATGCTCCACCAGCGCCTGGCGCTCACCACGTCCACCGCCCTGATGGTGGTGGCCTTCTGCGGCATCCTGTGCGGCATGGGCCACACGTTCACGCCCATCGTCGTGGGCGTGCTGACGACGGCGCTGCTCGCATGGAAGCAGTCCATCGTGGGCTTCGTGGGCGGATTGTCGGACAAGGAGCTGCGCTCCGCCGTCCTGCTCGCGGTGCTGACGTTCGTCGTGTTCCCCGTGCTGCCCGCGCATCCGGTGGACCCATGGGGCCTCATCGAGCCCCAGTCCAACTGGGCCAGCGTCATCATCATCGCGGCGGTGGGCTTCGTGAACTACATGCTCATGAAGACGCTGGGGCCCAAGGGCATGGAGGTCACCGCGTTCTTCGGCGGGCTGGTGAACAGCCGCAAGGTCATCGTGGAGCTGGCCACGCGCCTGAAGGAGGTGGGCGCGCCGCTGCTTCCTTCCGCCTACCGGGGCATCCTCCTGGCCACCGTCGCGATGCTGCTGCGCAATGGCCTCATCGTCATCATCTTCGCCTCGCAGGCCGCCGTGCACTGCGCCATCCCGTTCACGTTCATGCTGCTGGTGAGCGCGGTGCTGTGGCGCCGCTCTCCCGTGCAGGCGTCCACGGAGGGCACGCCCCGCCTGGCGTTGGAGTCGCCCTTCCGCCTGATGGCGGCCCTCAAGTTCGGCGGCGTGTTCCTGGCGCTCAACGTCGCGGGCGCGCTGGCGCAGCGCAACTTCGGGTCCGGGAGCTTCTACTTCGTCAGCATCCTGGGGGGCTTCCTGTCGAGCGCGTCGTCCATCGCCTCGGCCGCCACGCTCATCAGCCACAACGAGATTTCCGCGGTCACGGGCGTCAACGGCGTCATCCTCTCCAGCCTCACCAGCATCGTGGTGAACATCCCGCTCATCCGGAGCATGGCGAAGGAGGCGTCCTTCCGGCGCCGCGTGTCCACCGCGCTGCTGGCCGTGGCGGTGGTGGGGCTGGTGGGCGTGGGGCTCAACCTGATGGTCTTCGAGACCCTCCTCCACCACACCTGAAGCCGGGCGTCAGGCGTCCACGAAGGACACCAGCGCGTCGCGGATGGCGTCGAACGGCGCGATGTCTCTGCGGGCGCGGCAGAGGATCAACGCGCCCTCCACCGAGGCCAGGATGAGGGACGCCGCGCTGGCCGCCTTCGCCTTCGGCAATCCCGCCGTGGCGAGCCGCGCCTCCAGCTCGCGCTCCCAGGAAATGAAGACCTTCGCCGCGCGCGCGCCCAGCTCCGGGTGCGCGAGCCGCTCGTTCGCCACCGCCGCGATGGCGCAGCCCGCCTGACAGTCGGTCTTCACCAGCACCTTGCGCCAGGCCTCGAAGAAGCGCTGCACCACCTGCGCCGGGGTCGCGCCCTCACCTTCTCGCAATGCCGTGAGCACGCGCTCTCCCACCAGCGCGATGGCCTCCGCCGCGAGCGCGTCCTTCCCATCCGGGAAGTGGTGGTAGATGGAACCCCGGGGCGCACCACTGCGCTCGATGACCTCCGAGAACGACGTGCCCGCCAGGCCCCGCTCGCTGAGGAGCGCGGCGGCCGCGTACACCATCCGCTCCCGCGGGGTCCTTTCGGACGCGACCGCAGCCGCCTCCTCCTGCTTCTCCGTTCGCCGGGCCATCGGTCCCCATTGACTATGACGAGCGTCTTAATTAGTTCTGGGGCACGACTATGACAACCGTCATAGTGAACGAGGACCCCCGCCCATGCCGATGATCGACATCACCGCTTCCGACGGACTCTTCTCCCCCGCGAACGAGGCCGTGCTGCTGAAGCGGGCGACGGACTGCCTCCTCCAATGGGAGAAGGTGTCGGGCATCCCCTACGCGGTCGCGAACACCGGCGCGTTCCTGAACGTGTTGCCGCGGAGGCGGACCACGTCCGGCGGCAAGGGTGCGGGCGTGGTCCGCATCCAGGTGCTCACGCCCGCGAAGTCGCTGAGCCAGGAGCAGCGCTCGGGCATCGCCGCGGGCCTCACCGACATCGTGCACGAGCTGGCCGACGACGCGGACATCCGCGAGCGCACCTGGGTGCTGTTCCACGAAGCCGTGGACGGCGGCTGGGGCATCGCGGGGAAGGCGTTCACCAACGCGGACCTCGTGGACGCGGTCCGCGCGAGCGCCATCGCCTCCCGCCGCTGAAGGCCCCCGCTGGGTCCACTTCAGCGGGAGCCTCCAAGGTCCTGACGCTCAGGGCGTGGGTGACACCTGGTGGGGCACCACGCGATAGCCCGCGTTGCCGGTGCCCAACTGTCCTTCGCCATTGAGGCCCCACGCCCACACAGCCCCGGAGGCGCGGCGCGCGAACGAGTGGTAGGTGC
This sequence comes from Corallococcus sp. AB030, assembly GCF_003668965.1. Taxonomy (NCBI): domain Bacteria; kingdom Pseudomonadati; phylum Myxococcota; class Myxococcia; order Myxococcales; family Myxococcaceae; genus Corallococcus; species Corallococcus sp. AB030. The sequence continues at coordinate 15,312 of NZ_RAWQ01000090.1, read as the reverse complement.
CCGCCGCGATGGCCGTCGCGTCGATGATGCCCGGCACCTGGGCGGGCGCGAGCTGATCATCGGTGAAGCCGTCTCCCAGTTGGCCGTTGCCGTTGTAGCCCCACGCCCACACCGTGCCGTCGGACTGGAGCGCAATCGTGTGCGCGCTCCCCGCGGCGATGGCCGTGCCGCCCGTGAAGCCCAGGGCCTTCACCGGCGAGCGCCCCATGGAGCCACTGCCATCGCCCAGCTGTCCCCGGGAGTTGTCGCCCCACGCCCACACCGTGCCATCCGTCTTGAGCGCCACGCCGTGGCTGTTGCCCGCGGCCACGGAGGTGACGTCCCCGAGCCCGGGCACCAGGCCCGGCGTGGTCCGAGGCGGCCAATTCGAGTTCGAGCCGTCGCCCAGCTGTCCCAGGCCGTTGCTGCCCCAGGTCCACACGGCGCCGTCCGTCTTGAGCGCCACCGAGAAGCCGCCGCCCGCCGCGACGGCCCGAACGTCCGTGAGGCCAGGAACGGCCAGGGGCGTCGCGCGGCTCGTGGTGGTGCCATCTCCCAGCGTCCCAGAGCCATTGCTCCCCCAGGCCCACACCGTGCCGTCCGTCCGGCGGGCCAGCACGAAGCCTTCCCCCGCGGCCAGCTCGGTCACGTCCGTCAGCCCGGGCACCTGCGCGGGCGAGGCGCGGGACACCGTCGTGCCGTCGCCCAGCTGTCCGCTCGCGTTGTCGCCCCAGGCCCACACGGTGCCGTCCGTCTTCAACGCCAGCGCGGTCGAGCCTCGCGCGAAGACAGCCGCCACGGACCCGAGCCCCGGCACCTGCGCGGGAGCCCAATGGTTCTGCGTCGTGCCGTCGCCCAGCTGGCCCTTCTCGTTCCGGCCCCAGGTCCACACCGTTCCGTCGGGCTTCACACCCACGGAGAAGAAGTCCCCGCCCGCCACGGCCTTCGCCCCCGTGAGGAGCGACGCGGTCCGGCTCACGTACTTCTCGGGGAAACCATCGCCCAGCTGGCCCGTGAGGTTGCCGCCCCACGCCCACAGTGAGCCGTTCGCCTTCACCGCGAGGGCATGCTCCTGGCCGCTGGACAGGGACACGGAGCCGGTCAGCGCCAGCACCGGCGCAGGCGTCATCCGGGACGTGGTGGTGCCATCGCCCAGCTCGCCCCGGCTGTTGTAGCCCCAGCTCCAGACGGTGCCATCCGCCGTGGCCACCAGGTTCGCGCCATCGCCCGAGCCCAGCGCGACGGCGTTCGTGAAGCCGGGCAGCTGCACGGCGGACAGCCGGTTCACGGTGGTGCCATCCCCCAGCTCACCGCCGAAGTTCGAGCCCCACGCCCAGACCGTGCCGTCCGACTTGAGCGCGAAGGACCGGCTGCTGCGCGCCGCCAGCGCCACCACGCCGGTGAGGCCAGACGTCTGCACGGGGGTCAGCCGCTCGTAGTAGTTCGTGCCATCCCCCAGCTCGCCCAAGCTGTTGCTGCCCCAACCCCAGACGGTGCCGTCCGTCTTGAAGGCCAGGGCGTGTCCATACCCCGCGGACACACCCGCCACGCCCGTCAGGCCCACCACCTGCACCGGCGTGAGCTTGCGGACCCGGGTGCCATCCCCCAGCTTGCCGGAAGCATTGTCACCCCAGGCCCACACCGTGCCGTCTGTCTTCAACGCCAGCGAATACCGGTAGCCCGCGGCCACCGCCGCCACGCCGGTGAGCCCCGTCACCTTCACGGGCTTGAGGCGCTGGGTGGTGGAGTTGTCCCCCAGCTGTCCCAGGTCGTTGAGCCCCCAGGCCCACACGGTGCCGTCTGACTTCACGGCCAGCGAGTGCTCATTGCCCGCGGCGATGTCCACCACCACGCCGGTGAGCCCCGTCACCTTCACGGGCGCCAGTCGGTCCGTGGTGGTGTTGTTCCCCAGCTGGCCATACCGGTTGCGCCCCCAGGCCCACACGGTGCCATCCGCCTGGAGCCCCAGCGAGTGCAGCCGGCCGGCCCGCACCACCGTCCACGTGGGCGCCGTCACGGCGGCCCGCGCCACGCCCGGGTCCGCGGCCTCCTCCGCCGGAGCCGGAGCCACCGGGCCCGCGCAGCCCGAAAGCCAACCCAGACACAACACCAGCCCCAGGACGAAACGGTTCCGACCACCGCCGCGCACCGCTGACATGACAGCCCCCCTGCAAGGAATTGGAATCAAACAGGCGCACCATGGCAGCAAAGCCTGTCTGATTCCAAACCCCGGGGGCCGTCGTCAGGCCACGCAATGCCTTACGGCAGGTACCGCCACGACGCCGTCACGGCCGGCTGGAAGCAGTGCACGTGGGCCTTGGTGGCGCTGGGAATCTCCTGGACGACGCCCGCCCCGTAGCCCTGCGTGCGGCACCACAGGCTCACCTCCAGGCGCGAAACCGGGGCGGTGTAGTCGCCCAGGTTGGACACCGGCCCCAGCGCGGACTTCTCCACATCTGTCCGGAGCCCGGAGTTGAAGCAGCCCACCCACGGCCGGGACGTGACCTCGAACACCTGCCCTGTCGTCCAGCCCTGGCTGTTGCAGAAGCGGTGCGCGGCGGCGGTGCAGTGGGTGCTCGTCACGCCGCGCTCGTCGGTGCAGCCCGCGTGGATGCGCGTCAACTCCTCGAACGTCACGGCCACGCTTTCCTGCTGGATGGGCGCGCACGCCACCGTCAGGTCCGTGGCCGTGGACGTCACCGGCACGCCCGCCAGCGAGATGGGCGGACGGTTGCTGACGAGCTGCATGATGGTGTCCCAGGTGTTGGTGCTGCTCGCCATGGCGTCGCCCGCGCCCCGCTGCGCGCAGGCCCGGTGCATCGCGGACAGGCACGCCGCCGAGTTCAACGCGCTGGTGCCATTGCACGCCGGAGCCTGGGCGCTCATCACGAACTGACCCGCGGAGGGCGTGTGCTGGATGGCCTCTTCGCGGCAGTTGGCGCCGTGCGCGGTCATGCAGATGCTCCGGTTGGAGCGCGCGTGCGTGAAGATGCGCACCTCGTCGATGGCGCCCCGGAACGAGCCCTCGCCGTTCGCCGGGCAGCGCTGCGTGTCCAGGTTCGCGCCCGCGCCGATGTAGAGCGTCCCCGTGCCCAGCCGGGCCGTCCCCGGAGCGACAGGCAGCGCGCGGTTCGTGGGCACGCCGTTGAGGTACTCCTGGAAGACGCCGGTGGTGCCGTCCCACGTATAGGCCAGGTGGCTCCACTGCCCCACGGGCAGCACCGGGCCGCCGCCCAGTCGCACGCGCTGGCCGTTGACGACCAGGGAGAACTGCGGCTGGTTGCTGGCCTCGTAGATGATGTCCAGCCCGCCGGACTTGTGCATCAGGTAGCGGTAGGGATTGCCGGTGGTGCACCCCTGCTGGATGTCCGCGTCCGGCCGCACCGCGAACTCCACCGACAGGCCACGCACGAACGCGCCCACGCCGGGCACCGTGCTGGACGGATCCGCCAGGTTCACCGCGAGCGCGCTCCCTCCAGGCACCACCAGCGCCTTGCCCTTGCCGTGCGGCTGCCACAGCGAGTCCGGCGAGGAGCGCGTCAGCGCGTTGCCCGGCGAGATGGAGGCGCCCCCCACCAGCGTGCCCGTGAAGAAGCGGCCGGACAGGTCCGGCGTGCGCGTGAGGTCATACGCTCCGGCGCGCGTGACGAGCTCGTTCATGGGCAGGAAGAGCAGGTGGAAGGGGTCCATCAACTCGCCCAGGTCCACCTCGTTGTAGTCGGCGGTGTTGCTGCCGAAGAGGGCCAGCACGTCATGCGTCTTCGTCACCGGCAGGTAGTGCGCGGCATTGCTCTGTCCGGGAGGGAAGCTCTGCGAGGGCAGGCGCTCCTGCTCGAAGTTCCACATGGGCCCCGAATAGAAGAGGTGCGCGATGTCCATGCGGTCCGTGTTGATGGCCCCGTCGATGTGGTACGCGGTCCAGTTCGTGTCCGCGCCCACCAGGCTCACTGCCTCACGTCGCGCGCCGTCCGTGTACGTGACGGCGATGTAGACGAGGTTGCGGCCCTCGTGGTCCACCCACGCGTAGGCACCGCGCACCAGCGCACCGGAAGTGGTGTCGCCGAAGTCCTCGCCCGTGGCCGCCTTCAGCCGCTTCCATGCCAGCGGGTAGCGCTTCACGCCAGCGTTCGTGTCGTTGAACATCATCGACAGCGGACGCGGGTTGCTCCAGCCCGTGGCCGCGCACGGCGTGGGGTTGTACGCGTACATCATGTGGTCGATGCCGCCGGTGTTCGCGGGCGCGCCCTGGTAGATGATCAACCGGCCGTCGGACGTCATCGTGGGCTCGATGCCGCGAATCGTGGCGCCGGTGACGGTGCGCAGCGTCTCCAGCGGACCGGTGCTGAACGATGCAATGTCCGCCGCCGTCGTGAAGGGCTGGGACACACGGATGTCCGTCGTGCGCCGCCGGAAGACGTTGTCCCCGTTGAACATCATCGAGTCGAAGAGGTACGGCTGGTACACCGCGACGCCGCTCGACAGCGCGTAGGGCTGGGCGGGGTTGGTGAAGCAGAACGCCAGCGCGTTCTCCCCGTTGCGCACGGTCACCGTCTTCCCCGCGGAGAAGGTGCCCGCGAACGACGGCTTGCCCGCCGAGTCGTACGTCACCGCCTCCGGACGGAACACACGGGCAATCCACGTGGTCGTCGTGGTCGCGTGGTCCTCGCCGATGTTGCCCACGAAGATGCGCCCGTCCACCGTGGACGAGTGCCCGTTCGCCCCGAACGGCGTCCCGATGCGCGTGTTCACCAGCGACGGCCGGCCTTGCGCGAACACCGCCCCGGGCAAGCCCGCGAGCGCCGTCCCAAGCATGACACCCAGGGCCCCACTAAGTAACTTTTTCATGGAAATAAGGTTAAGCCATTTTACCTGCTCTGGTCTAAGTGGGGCGGGTCCCGGCTCCCTGTCGGAGCTGGACACACCTTCGAGGAAGACGATGGCGACGAAAGCCGGGAAGACGCTGTGGGCGCTGGCGGCGGTGCTGGGGCTGACGGCCTGTGGTGGGGGCTCCGCTCCCGCGCAGGACGGGATGCTGACGACGCCGGTGGTGGCGGAGCGGGAGCAGTCCGCCACGGCGGCGCCGCTGGGTCAGACGGTGTGGCTGAAGGCGTGCACGACGCAGAAGTTCGTGTCGGCGGACCGGAACCTGGGGACCACCGCGCCGCTCGTCGCCAACCGTGACAGCGCGCAGGGGTGGGAGCAGTTCCAGGTGGGTGACGCGGGCAACGACTTCATCTCGCTGCGCGTGGTGGAGACGGGCCTGTACGTGTCCGCGGATCCAAACGCGGGCGGTCAGGTGACGGGCTTCCGCACGGCGGTGGGTGACTGGGAGCGCTTCACCTGGGTGCCCTTCGCGGACGGCTCCGTGGGCCTGCGCGCCAAGAGCACCGGCCAGTACGTGTCCGCGGACACGAACCTGGGCGCCAGCGCGCCGCTGTACGCCAACCGCGCCACGGCCGGCTGCTGGGAGTCGTTCTCCTTTGGCGTCGTGGGCGGTGGCGGCGAGGACCGCTGGGTGCAGGTCTGGAGCGACGAGTTCGACGGCAACAGCGTCAACACGGCCAACTGGACGCCCAACACAACGGTGCACGTGAACAGCGAGCAGCAGCAGTACACGAACTCCGGCGACAACATCTCCGTGAGCAACGGAACGCTGAAGCTCACCGCGCGCCTGCAGTGGAACAACGGCTACCCGTTCACCTCCGGCCGGCTGGAGAGCGCGGGCAAGCGCGAGTTCAGCCACGGCCGCATCGAGGCGCGCATCAAGATGCCGGTCGGCGCGGGCCTGTGGCCGGCGTTCTGGATGCTGGGCAATGACATCAACTCCGTGGGCTGGCCCGCGTGTGGCGAGCTCGACATCATGGAGAACGTCGGCTACGGCGACTGGGTGTCCGGGGCGCTGCACGGCCCGGGCTACTCCGGCAACACGCCCATCAACGGCCGCTTCTACCCGTCGTCCAGCGTGAGCAACTGGCACGTGTACCGCACGGAGTACTCGTCCTCGGACATCAAGTGGTACATCGACGGGGCGCTGGTGAAGACCACGACGCGCGCGGAGGTGCTGCGCTACGGCGCGTGGGCCTACGACAAGCCGCTGTTCATCATCCTCAACCTCGCGGTGGGTGGCGGCTATCCGTTCGGTGTGAATGGCGCCTCGACGCCGTACTACGGCGTGCCGCAGTCCACGGTGGACCTGGTGCGCAACGCGCCGCAGACCATGGAAGTGGACTGGGTGCGCGCCTACCAGTGGCGGTAGGCTCAACGGCATGACGCTTCCGCCCCTCCTCCTGCTGGCTGACAGCGCTCCGCTGTTCTGGCGCGTGGAGGGGCGTCCCTTCCTGGACTACGTGCGCGTGCTCACCGGCGCGGAGCTGCGTGTGCCTCCGGTGAAGGCCGCGTACCTGGGCGCGTCCAACGGTGACGTGCCGGAGTTCTACGACATCTTCGTCGCGGCCATGGAGGGCATCGGGCTCACGCGCTGCCGGAGCATCCCGGCCGCGCCGTCCGGCGAGGACCTGGCGTGGCTGAAGGACGCCGACGTCATCCTGCTGGCGGGCGGTGACCCACGCGTGGGATGGAACGCGTTCCAGGCCCACGGCGTGGACTCGATTCTCCGCGAGCGGCATCAGTCCGGCGCGGTGCTGATGGGCGTGTCCGCCGGGGCCATGCACCTGGGCCTGGGCGCGTGGTGTGAAGATTTGCCCGGCGAAGGCGAGCCCTTCCCGGTGCTGGGCCTCGCGCCCTACCTCATCGGCGTGCACGAGCCGCCCGAGTGGCCCGGCCTCAAGGCCGCCCTCCGGCGCATGGGATTGCCCACGCGGGCGTTGGGCATTCCGCAGGGGGGCGGCGTGCTCCTGCACGCGGACGGCAGCGTGGAGCCCGTGCGGCAGACCGTGGTGGACGTGGCGGTGGACGTGGAGGGGCGGCTGCACGAATCGCTGCTCATGCCTCCGGCCACGCCGTACCGGGGCGAGCCCCCCGAAGCGCCGGTGGACCGGCGGACGCTCCAGTAGATGGCTCCCTTTCGAGGAACGACGATGGCGACGAGCACGTACAGGACGGTGACGGCGTGGGCGCTGGTGGCGGGGCTGATGGCGTGCGCGGGGGCACCGAAGCGCGCGGGAACAGTGGCGGGCGCGGCGGACGGCTGGGTCCAGGTGTGGAGTGACGAGTTCGACGGCACGGAGGTGGACGCGAGCAACTGGCGCATCCAGACCGACGTGCACGTGAACAACGAGCAGCAGCAGTACACGACGTCGCCGGACAACGTGTCGGTGAGCGGCGGCACTTTGAAGCTCACTGCGCGGATGCAGACGGCCAACGGATACCCGTTCACGTCGGGCCGGGTGGAGAGCGCGGGCAAGCGGGAGTTCAAGCACGGCCGCGTCGAGGCGCGCATCAAGCTGCCGGTGGGCGTGGGGCTCTGGCCGGCGTTCTGGATGCTGGGCGGAGACATCCACACGGCGGGGTGGCCGGCGTGCGGGGAGCTCGACATCATGGAGAACGTTGGCTACGGCGACTGGGTGTCCGTCGCGTTGCATGGGCCGGGATACAGCGGCAACACGCCCATCAACGGCCGCTTCTTTCCGCGCACGCCGGTGAGCGACTGGCACGAGTACGGCGTGGAGTCGTCGCCGGAGGCCATCCACTGGTACATCGACGGGGAGCGCGTGAAGACGTCCACCCGTGAAGAGGTGGAGCGCCACGGCGCGTGGGCCTACGACAAGCCCCTCTTCATCATCTTCAACTTCGCGGTGGGCGGCGGCTACCCGGAGGGCGTCAACAAGGCGAAGGAGCCGTACTTTGGCGTGCCTCAGGCCACCGCGGACCTGCTGCGCAACGCACCGCAGACCATGGAAGTGGACTGGGTGCGCGTCTCCGAAAAGCGCTGAGGCCTCCCTCCAACGGGGGATGGTTCGCACCGCGGCCGGGTTCCTAGGGTGTTCCTCCTTGGGAGGAGCAAGCCATGGCGGTCACGGTGGTGGTGGTGTCGGGGCCCATTGGCGCGGGGAAGACGACCCTCGCGCAGGGGCTCGCGCGGCGGTTCGTCGCGCTGCATCTCCACTCGAAGGATTTCCTGCGGAAGCATGGCGGTGACGGTTCCCGGCGCACGCGCCAGGAGTTGACCGTCGCGCTGGACCGCGAAACGGGAGGGCGCTGGCTGGCGGACGGAGTGCTCGCCGCGCTTCGGGGCCACGGCCTGGACGCCCCCAGGCTGATCATCGTGGATGCCGCGAGCAGCGAGGCGCAGCTGGACGGCCTGCGCGGAAGCCCAGGGCTCCGCGTCGTGCACGTCCACCTGGAGACGCCGGAACCGGAGCAGGCCCGGCGCGACGCGGAGCCAGACAGTTTCGAAGCGGCCTGGGCGCATTCCGCCGAGCGTGCGGTGCACGCGTTGGCCTCGCTGGCGGAGCTCGTGGTCGACACGGCGAAGACTCCACCCGACGCTGTACTCGTGCGGGTGGCCAGCCGGCTCGGGCTGTATGGGCGGCCCGGCGAACGGCTCGTGGACCTCATCGTCCCGGGGCCCCATGACGGTGTGGATACGCGGCCCCTCACGGCGCAGCTCGCGCCTCACTACGCCGTGCTGTTTCGACCAGACGGGCCAGACCCGAGGCCCTCACGTGAGGAACTGGAGGACGCCTTCGCCCGAGGACACCGCGTGCTCGTCGAATGCGCGGGGCCTTCCGCCAGCGGCTGCATCCAGGCGGCGGGCATCGCGCCGGGGCGGGTGCGGCGGGTGGTCCTGGCGTGCAGCTCGGAAGGCCGCGCGTTCGACTGGGTGGGGCTGCGCGAGGCTGCTTCCCTCAATGCCCCCACGGACCTGGCGCTCATATTCGCGGGCGACCTGGCTGCGACCAACTGGGCCGCACGGCGCTTCGACCAGCTCACCGACGCGGCCCGTCACCACCTGGAAGAACTCGAGCGCGTCGCGGGTGCGCCCGTGTCCTTCCTCGCCCCCTCGCTGGAGGCCCGCCACCTCATCGAGCGGCGGCCCTGGTGAGCCGGGCGCCCACGAATCGCCGAAACCTTTTCTGATTTTCCGGGTTGGGGTGTCCGTACAGCAACCGTTCCCGGAGCCCGCGTGCCCCTCCCCTTCCCAACACCGAGCCGATGGCTACTGCCCGGGCTGCTGCTGCTCGGGTTCGCCCCCCAGGCCGTGGCCATGCCCACCGGTCCCGGCACCTTCTGCGCCGAGTACCCCAACGCGCCCGCATGCCAGGGCACCCAGCCGGCCTGCACGTACTGCCACGTGGCTCCGCCCCAGCGGAACGGCTACGGCGCCGCGCTGGAGCCGCACCTCGCCCCTGGTAAGCCGCGCCCCCTTTCCGACGCGGACTTCGCCGCTGCCCTCCCCGCCGCGCTGCGTGCCATCGCCTCGGAGGACGCCGACGGCGACGGCGCCCCCAACCAGTTCGAGGTCGAGCAGGGCTCGCTCCCCGGTGACGCCACCAGCGTCCCGCCCAGCGGCGTCTGCGGCGGCGGAGAGAACCCCCAGTTCAAGGTCTGCCAGTACGACCCGCGCTTCGCGTACCGCCGCATGCTCAGCGACTTCTGCGGCACGTCCCCCACCTACGCCCAGGTGGTCACCTTCCTGGAGCTGGGCAACGAGGAGAAGCAGCGCGCCTTCATCGACCAGGAGCTGGACCGCTGCCTCCAGTCCGATTTCTGGCGAGGCAAGCACGGGCAGCTCTGGAAGGTGGCCCACCCGAAGATCCGCCCCGTCGGCTCCATCAAGTCCGGCGAGGACGCAGGCATCATTCCCCTGGCTGACTACTACGACGACTACGCCCTCTTCACCTGGTCCCAGACGGACGACCACGACGCTCGCGACGTCCTCACCGCCAGCTTCTACGTGAAGCGCTCGGGCTCGAACCCCACCACGTACACCACCGCCAACAGCCTCTCCTCCCAGTTCGTGGAGGCCTCGCGCCGCGCCGGCAACATGACGAGCGCGTGGACGCTGACCTCGTTCGTCATGTTCACCGCGCTGCCGCGCAACGCCGCGTCGCAGATGTACCGCGCGTACCTGGGCCTGGACATCGCGAAGCAGGAGGGCCTGCACAGCGTCCCCAACGAGCCGCGCGACTACGACGCCAAGGGCGTCCAGGCGCCCCAGTGCGCCGCGTGCCACGCGACGTTGGACCCGCTGTCGTATCCATACCGCAACTACAACGGTCTGGGCGGGCTGCCCAACCGCTACATCCCCAACCGGCTGGAGCTGCTCTTCCCCAACGAAGCGGCCACGCTGAAGAACACGCCCGAACAGGGCGTCATCCTGGGCCAGCCCGTGAACAACCTCATGGAGTGGGCCGGGGTCGCCGCCAACAGCGACGCCTTCGCCATCTCCACCGTCACGGACTACTGGAAGCTGCTCGTCGGCCACGCGCCCCTGCCAGAAGAGAACGAGGAGTTCGTCCGCACCTGGCAGGCCTTCCGCACGACGCACGCGTACCGCGTGCAGAAAATGCTTCACGACCTCATCCGCACGGAGGCCTACGGTGCGCCCTGAACGCCTGCTGTTGACCTGTCTGCTGCTCACGGGCTGCTCCGACAAGCTCCCCCCCGCCGTCGACCTGGGACCGGACGCGAACCCCGGCGTGACGCCCGAATGGGACGGCGGCGTCGCCAAGTCCCAGAAGGGAAACCTGCGCTTCAAGGGCCCCGAGCGCCTGTCGCTCGACCTGGCCCAGGCGCTGGAGCTGCCCGCTGCGTCCGTGTGCAACGAACTGGGTCAGTACCCCTGCCAGAACGTGCACGGCGTAGCGCTGGGCGGCGTGGACCCCTATCAGCACAGCGTCTACGAAACCGCCCCCGTCACGGGCGCAACCACGCCCATCGCAGTGGAGCGCACCGTGCTCTCCGCCTGCAACGCACGCATCGCGCTGGACGTGAACACGCCCGCCGCCGCGGTGGTGTTCAAGAATGTGGTCCTCAGCGCGGACGGCAGGCTGGCGGACGCAGCGAGCCCGGCTGTCGCCACAGCGGTGACATCCCTGGTGCGCCGAGCGTGGTTGCGAGACCCGACCCAGGACGAGCGGGACACGCTGGTGCGTCTGTCCGCCGATGTACAGGCCACCGGTGTGGCCACGCCAGGAGTCGCGTGGATGCAGGCCGCGTGTCTCGCCGTCTTCTCTTCCGCCGAAGCCGTCTTCTACTGAGGAACCCCTCCCATGACCCTCAAGACCACGGGCCGGCTGTCGCGCCGGGAGATGCTGCGGGCACTGTCACTCTGCGCGGCGGGCACCACGCTCGCGCCCTTCCTCTCCGGCTGCCGGGACTCGATCCAGACGCCCGAGTCCCTGGAGAAGCTGGGCCGCAAGCGCGACGCGCTCGACGGCAAGCCGAAGTTCCTCATCGTCATCGGGGCGGCTGGGGGCGCGTCCATCGTGGACAGCTTCCTCGCGGTACGCCAATCCGAGTCCTCCAACGCCGCCGCGTTCAACACCTTCCCGGACGCGCAGGTGCAGGGCGTGGCGGACAGTCCCTTCCGCGCGGTGAAGTACAGCAACTCGCGCCTGGGCAGCATCAACATCCCGGTCGACACCGACCAGTTGGCGTTCGTGAAGAAGCACGCGAGCGAGATGCTGGTGGCCACCTCCGTGGGCACGTCGGTGAATCACGGCATCGCGCAGAAGCGCTCGCTGACCGGCAACGGCGCGTGGCGGGGCCGCACGCTCCAGGAGGCCGTCGCGCTCCAGTGGGGAGGCGGCATGCCGCTGCCCAACGTCAACATGGGCACGGGCGGCTACGCCGAGCGCGGCACCGACGACAGCCTGCCCCTGTCCTGCTTCGGGGAGCCCGTGGTCAACCCGTCGCTGTGGCCCCTGGGCCTGGATGGCTCGCGAGGCATCGCCGGAGCGCCGCCGAAGGACGTCATCGCGCTGGCTCGGAGCACGCGGGACGCCCTGGACCAGAAATCCATCTTCGGCCGCACCTTCCAGGACAGCGGCGCGCTGAAGCGCTGGAGCGAACAGCGCGGCGTGCAGCAGCCGAAGCTGGAGGCCCTGGACCTCATCACGAAGCTCAACGTCCTGCCGAACCTGCCATCCATTCCCCTGTCGAAGTATGGGCTGGAGAGCTCACCGGACGGGGCGCGGCTGCGAGAGGTCTTCCCCGGCTTCTTCACGGATCCCGTGCAGGGCCAGGCAGCGCTCGCGTTCCTGCTGCTCAAGTACCGCGTGTCCGTGTCGGTGACGCTGGGGCCGGACTTCAACGTCGCGGTGGGCGGGCCCAACGGCATCGCCAATCCACCGCTCGCGTTCGACATCAGCCACAACGACCACCGGGGCGGACAGGCCTTCATGTGGGCGCGCATCCTGTCCACGGTGGACTCGCTGATCACGCTGCTCAAGGCGGAGCCATTCGACGCGAACTCAGGCGAGTCCATGTGGGACCGCACGCTCATCTACGTGGCCACGGAGTTCGGCCGCACGCGTCCGCGCCCCTCCGGCGCCACGGAGTTCGGTTCGGGCCACGACCTCAACAATGGCTTCCTGCTGCTGTCGCCCATGGTGAAGGGCAACACCGTGCTGGGAGGCGTGGATCCGAACACCACCCTCACCTACGGCTTCGACGCGCGCACCGGCGAGCGCCAACCAGGCAAGGTGACCTCCAACGAGCCGGACATCTTCTCCGGAGTCCTCACCGCCATGGGCGCGGACCTGAGCGGCAGCGGCCTGCCCGACGCCAGCGCATTCAAGCGAACCTGAAGCCTCCCAGGTCCGGAACCGCCCGAACTGGGGCAACGGACGGAGGCGCCCGCCCGGGACCGGTTGCCTCAAAACCTGTCCGACAGTCGGACAGGTTTTTCTCCGACCGGGCCCGGAGGGTGCCCCCTGGCTGGCAATGAGAAGGGTGGGCCCGCACGTCCATGTCAGACCCCTGTGGTTGGATGGCGATGCTGTGACGAGGAGGGGGAATGGGGATGGAACGGCGAGGACTCGTGGCCTATGTGGAGGCGCAAATCGAGCGCGATATCGCGCTGGGGCGTCTGCACCCGAGCGGACAATTCGGCTCCGAAGCGAAGCTGGCGCGCCGCTATGAGGTGTGTCGGGGCACCATCCGTGAGGCGCTGCGGCGGCTGGCGGCACGGGGGCTGGTGGTGCAGCGCCCCGGACGCAAGACGCGCGCGGTGGCGTTGGATGAGTCACTGACGCTGGAGAATCTGGGGCTGGCGCTGCATGACGCGAGCAACCCGGATGCCCGGTGGCTTCTGGAGGGCTACTTCAGCCTCAAGCGGCAGGTGCTGGTGGAGCTTCTGGCCGACTGCTGCGCGAGGGCCTCGGACCTCGACCTGGACCGGCTGGGGAGCACGTGCTACCAGCTCCAGGACGCGGCGCGCTGGGAGTCAGGGGAAACCTGCGCGCAGGTGGAGTTCGAGTTGCTGCGGCATGCGGCGCGGGTGGCGGCGCGTCCCGGGCACGTCCTCCTCGTTCAGTCCCTGCAGCGGGCCTTCCTGGGAGGAGCCGCCCAACTGCTGCCGCTCATGGGCGGAGAGGCGCTGCGCGAGTGTGCCTTCCGCGCGATGGCGATTCTGAACGAGCGCGACGTGCAGGCACTTCAGCATGAGCTGCCAGCGCTGCTGAAGGCTCGCGATGAGCGCGTGCTGAATGCCTTCGCTCCCGTCCCCATGAAGCCTGCGTCCCCCGAGGCCCCATGCGCCCAGGAGGGACTCGTTGGTGCGCCCGTGGCAGCCACTGAGATGGCGGACGCGCCGGAGGTACGCCCTTCAGTCGAGGAGCGGAGCCCCGGTTGCCTTGAACCGGACTCCGAGGACACCGAGGCGCTCGGGGTTGCGCCGTGCCCTCAGGTGCAAGCCCTCTCCGTGGCTCCGGCCAGCGAGGCACTGCTGTCTCCAACAGCTCCGGGGCCTACTCCCCCTGAGATTGATGGAGCGCGCGCCGAGAGAGAGGTAATGGGCTCGGCCTTGGGCAACCTGTCCAGCTGTCGGGCTGATGGGGACGGTTCGTCTCCGGAGAGCGGCCTCCCGCGGATCGACGCTTCAGCTACCGGCCCTTGTGGACCACCCTGCGCGAGCCTTGCTTGCGCGCAGGATGGGTCAACATGCCTCGGGCCTCCTGATCAGCCGCCGTAGCAGTTCAGGGTCGAGCCGCCACAGTAGCTGGAGCCGGAGTTGCTCCAGGAGCCCGCCGAGTTGGTGCAGATCTGGTTCTGCCGGCGCTCCAGCGTGGGCGTGCAGCAGCCCACCTTGATGGTGCGCGTCTGGCCGGGGATGCAGCCTGCCTGCGCGGACACCTCCTGCGTGTCCTCCTGCAGCGGTGCGCCCTCCTCCGGCGCCTCCACGCCACAGCCCACGGTCCCCAGCAGGCAGCCCACCAGCAACAGTCCCCGCTTCAGCGTCTTCATGTGTCGCTCCCGGTTGTCGTGCTTCACGGCGGCCCGGGACGCTATCAGGGACTTCCGTCTTCACCAGGATGCACGGGATTGCCCGAGCCCGGGAGTCGGGCCCACAACACCGTGGCGTTGGGCCGGGCGGGCTCCGGGGTGATGCCCAGCCTCTTGAAGTCCTTCGAGTAGCGCGAGCCCTTCAACACCACCACCCGGCGTGCCACGCGCCGGGCTTGGTCCACCGTCTCGCGCGTCAGCGGCGAGTAGTCCGCGTGGCGGCGCAGCGCTTCGAACGCGGCGGAGGACTTGCGCTCGCGCTCGAACATCGGATCGAAGAGCACCACGTCGACCGCGCCGTCCGGCAGCCCGCGCAGGAACTCCGCCGCGTCCGCGTACACCGCGCTCACCGCGCAGGCGGCCGGGTGGCGCTCGAGCCCCTTGAGCCCGTGCCGCGCCAGGAGATACAGCGCCGGACTCTTCTCCAGCGCGATGACGCTTCCGCTCGGCCCCACCAGCCGCGCCGCCACCTGCGCATCCGCCCCCAGGCCCAGCGTGCAGTCCAACACGCGCTCCCCTTCGCGCAGGCCCGCGACGCGCACGAGCTGGTCCTCCATCACGCCCGCGTCCAGCTGCTTCACTCGCAGGTGCGCCAGCCCCGGTGAGAAGCGCAGCGTCCCTTCCGCGTCCACCAGCGACACCGCCGTGGACTCGAAGACAATGAGCGCGTCCGCCATGTCGGTGAGCAGCTTCTTCAGGGGCAGCTTGTGGTGGCGCTCCACATACGGCACGCCCACCGCCTCCGCCGCACTCCGCGCACGCTGTGCGAGCGGTGCGTCCACCCGGTCCGACGTGGTGACCACCAACGGCTGGCGGGAGGAAGTCTGCGTTCCGGGCGGAAGGGACATGGGACGGCACAGCCTACCCCGCGCGCAAGCCGTCCCTCCGGGACATGCGCCTGTCCACCGCCCATCACCCCACCGT